>JBEBGH010000283.1:0-7050 GCA_040081565.1 Pirellulaceae bacterium | reverse complement strand
GCGGCCGGAATGGACGACGATGAAGACGGCGAGGAAGAATGGCTGGAAGACGAAATTCGGTCAATGGTCTCGGGCGGCGAACGCGAAGGCCTTCTGGAGTCGGGCGAACGGGACATGATTGAAGGCGTTATGGAATTGGACGAGAAAGACGTCTTCAGTGTCATGACTCCGCGAAGCAAAGTCGATGCGCTTGACTGTGAAATCGACAACAAGACCGCGGTCGAATTCGTGGTGAGTTCAGGCCGGACTCGGATTCCGATCTTTCGCGAGAGATTGGACAACATCGTGGGCATTTTGTACGCGAAGGATTTGTTACGTGAATCGTTGAAGGAAGATTCCAACCGCAAAAAGCTGGTAGATATTGTCCGGCCAGCCTTGACGGTGCCCGAAAGTATTGTTTTGAATGAAATGTTGCAACGCTTTCTCCGGGAACAAATCCACATGGCGATTGTGGTCGATGAATACGGCGCCTTTTCCGGAATTGTGACGATCGAAGATATACTCGAGGAGATCGTTGGCGAGATCGTTGACGAAACGGACCGCGAGAGTCATGTGCCCGTAGTCACGATGGTAAATGGCGTTGCGCAAATCAATGGCTCCGCTCGTGTTGACGAGGTAAACGAAGAGTTAGGCACGGAAATACCGGAAGACGATGAATTCGATACGGTTGCGGGCTGGATCATGGCTCGAACGAAGCAGGTTCCGCGTCCAGGCACAAATCTGGTTGCCGATGATTTGCAGATTCGTATTTTACGTGGAACTCGACGGGTGATTGATCAAATTGAACTCCGAGTGGCCTCGAAGGACGCCAATCCAAACGAATCGGGGATCGCCAAATCGTAACGCGCCGACTGCTTCGGACGCGATATCGTTGACCTTTTTCAAAACGCACGTTCGTTCTAGAATGAACGTGCAGTTCAATCGTTACCTGCGGCTGATGCACCCTGATCTTGACGCTGGTTTTTTCGCGGTTTCGCCTTCACCTTCAAGCCTAGCGAGCACTATTGAAAGTTGATTCAATGTCGACAATTCCCAAGACTTCTCCTCTCGTTGCTAATCAATTTAAGAACGATCCGCGGATTGCGGCTGCGAAGAGTCTCATCCAGCAGGCATTGGCCGAGCACCAACGGCAATTAACATCGGTACGTCCTCCGAATCCAGATTTGGAGCAGGGCTATCAGGAGATGATCGCCGAGTTCAATGCCGTTCGCGGTGGAGCACTCTATTACCCTTACCTTTCGTCCGGAATTGGCAATGGTCCATTCGTGGAACTCGCTGACGGCAGTGTCAAACTGGATTTTATTACGGGCATCGGTGTGCACGGCTATGGTCATAGCAGTCCTGAAATCGTGGCGGCCGGAATTGACGCGGCGACCTGTGATACGGTCATGCAAGGAAATTTGCAGCAAGATGTGCCAAGTCTGGAATTCAGCAAACTGATCGTCGGCCTCGCCTGTGAGAGTGGAGCCAAGCTGGAGCATTGCTTCCTGTCGACCAGCGGCGCGATGGCCAACGAAAACGCTTTGAAAATCGCGTTCCAGCGAAACCACCCCGCCGACCGGACGATCGCCTTCGAACATTGTTTCGCTGGTCGTACGTTGGCGCTTTCGCAAGTAACGGACAAGGCGGCATACCGGAAGGGTTTGCCACCTACTTTGAATGTCGATTACATTCCTTTCTTTGACGCCGAAGATCCCGAGGGTAGCACGCAACGAGCAGTGCAAGTCCTCAAAGACCATTTGGCTCGTTACCCCGGGCGGCATGCCAACTTGTGGTTGGAGATGATTCAGGGTGAAGGTGGTTATTATGTCGGCGACAAAAATTTCTTCCGCGAACTCTGCAATGTTGCCCGCCAGAACAATTTGGCCGTGATTGTGGATGAAGTCCAATCGTTTTGCCGTACAACGCGACCTTTCGCGTTTCAGCATTTTGAACTCGACGATGTCGTGGACATTGTTTCGATTGGAAAAATCAGTCAGGCATGCGCGACGTTATTCACCACCGAGTACAAACCTCAACCTGGGTTAATAAGTCAGACATTCACGGGCAGCACTTGGTCGATTCTCGCGGGCAAGGCCATTATCGAAGGCCTCGTCAAGAACGGGAATTTTGGACCTCAAGGCCTGAACGTAAAACTGCATCAACGATTTGCCAGCGGTTTGGCCGAAATCCATAAAAAGTACCCTGCGGCCGTAGGTGGCCCGTACGGTTTGGGCGGAATGGTCGTGTTTACTCCGTTCGATGGCTCGGCAGATAAGGCGAAGGATTTGAGTTTCCGAATGTACCACGCCGGTTTAATGTCATTCGTCGCGGGTGCGAACCCTACTCGCATTCGGTTCCTGTTCCCGCTTGGTTGTACGACAGAACACCATATCGATTTGGCTTGTCAAATTATCGAGCAATGTGTGTCCGACATGTGTCAGGTTTAAACCACAAAACTTTGCCAAAGGTTTCCGATGCTCGTCGTCCGCAGTGTGCTTCGTCAGGATCTCGACCCGCTTTTTGAATTAATTCAAAAATCGGAATATGGTTTGACCACGTTAAAAATCTCGAAGGACAAACTCGAAGAGCGAATCGAGCAGTCGTTATTTGCCTTTCAACAGACGAAAGCCCGCCCTGCTGGTCAGCCGTATGTCTTTGTCATGGAAGACTTGACGAACGGAAAACTGGTCGGGACTGCCGCGATTTATTCCAAAGTCGGAGGTTACGAGCCGTTCTATTCGTATGAAATCCTCACGGCGTTGCACCAATCAATTGAGTTAGGAGTCCGCAAGGAAATCCAGGTCTTGCATCTGCGACAAGAGCATAACGGACCGACCGAGATCGGTAGTTTGTTTCTTTCTCCGGATTATTGGGGCGGAGGACATGGGCGGTTGTTGTCGATGTCCCGATTATTATTCATGGCCGAATTTCCCACGCGATTCGAAAAGGAAGTGATTGCCGAAATGCGTGGCGTCGTCTTGAAAGATGGTCGTGCGCCGCTGTGGTCCGCGCTAGGTTCGCACTTTTTTCAGATCGAGTTTCCCAAGGCCGAGACTTTGACCTCTGAGTCGAAGAAATTCATTGGCGAACTTATGCCCAAGCATCCGATCTACATTCCGCTCTTGGCCCCTGAGGCACAGAATGTGATCGGCAAGGTTCATCCAAACACCGAGCCCGCTCTGGCGATGTTGAAAAAAGAAGGCTTTGAATTTCGTAATTTGGTCGACATTTTTGACGGCGGTCCGACATTGCACTGTGAATATGGCCGCATTCGCGTGGTGCGCGAGAGCCGAAAACTCAAGGTCGGAGATATCGTCAAGGAAATCAAGGCTTCTGAGTTGATGATTTGCAATGCAGCGCTTGATTTTCGGGCTTGTCTGGGCCATTTGGATGTCAACGAGCGCGGCGAGGCGGTTATCGATCAAGTCACCGCTCTCCGACTCAATCTGCGTGTGGGCGATTCGCTGCGCTGCGTCGAATTGAAGCCCAAAGATTCCAGTGATGAAATTGTTCAAAGCGGGGAGCAGCGTGGTTGCTAATTCGTCACGTGCGATTTCCATTCCCTTAATTTGCTGAAGACCATGACTCAGGCTCCAACTTACTTGATGATCGGAGGCCAATGGGTAGAGGGCCGCGGCGATGAGTTCGTGTCGACTAGCCCCTCAAGCGGTCGGACTGTTTGGAGCGGTCGGGCGGCGACCGAAGAGCAAGTAGAAGCGGCCTATGCTGCAGCGCGAGCCGCGTTCGGTCCCTGGTGGGACCAGACACTTGACCACCGGATCGAGATTTGTCAGCGGTTTGCCGAATTGGTCAAACAGCGAAGTGAAGAACTCGCGCAGTTGATTTCGGTCGAAATGGGCAAGACCCTGTGGGAGTCACGTTCGGAAGCCGCGACCGTCGTTGCCAAGATTGCCGTTTCGCTGGAGGCCTTGCGTGCGCGGCGCGACACCAGCCAATTTGAGATGAGCGGCCTGCAGGCAGTTACCCGGTACAAACCATTTGGCGTGATGGCGGTTCTTGGCCCATTTAACTTTGCCGCCCACCTTCCGAACGGCCATATCGTTCCGGCATTGATGGCGGGCAACACGGTCGTCTTTAAACCCAGCGAACAAACTCCTGCCGTGGGCGCTTGGATGGTCAAGGTTTGGGAAGACGCGGGAATGCCTCCAGGAGTGATCAATCTGGTTCAAGGTGGTCGCGAGGTTGGTATCGCCGTTTCAAAACCTGAGCGATGCGACGGATTGCTCTTTACGGGCAGCGGTCATGTGGGTCGAGCACTGCACAAGGCATTTGCCGATTTCCCGCAAAAGATTTTGGCACTGGAGATGGGGGGCAACAATCCGCTCATTATCGATCAAATAAGCGATCTGAATGCCGCAGCCTATCAGACCGTGTTGTCTGCGTATATTACTTCCGGACAACGCTGTACTTGTGCGCGACGTTTGATACTCGTGCGCGAAGGCAACGATATTGATGCAACAATTCATGCGCTGCAACAAATGACGAAGCGGTTGACGATTGGATATTTCGATGACACCGTTGAACCCTTTTACGGACCGGTGATCAACCAACGTGCAGGGGAAATGATTTTGCAGGGTTACGAAGCCTTGTTGGCGAAAGGCGGCAGGCCTTTGGCCGCTATGTCTAGCCAACGAGACAATCCGGCACTGCTGACTCCTGCCTTGGTGGATGTTTCAGAAGCCAGTCAACTTGAAGACGAAGAAATTTTCGGCCCGTTGCTAACGTTGCAGGTTGCCGACAACTTGGACGCGGCCATCCAGATCGCCAACGATACCAAGTACGGTCTCTCGGCAGGTCTGTTCAGCGATGATCCAGAACGCTACCGTCATTTCATTCACCGAATCCGCGCGGGAATCGTCAACTGGAATCGACAAACCACTGGGGCGAGCGGCAAGTTGCCGTTTGGTGGGTGCGGACAAAGCGGCAATTCGCGTCCCGCCGGTTTCTTCTCGGCGGACTACTGTTCTTTCCCCGTCGCGTCATTGGAGTCGAGCACACTAACGATGCCGCAGAAGCTGGAACCAGGAATTAGCCTGTGAGCAGCCAACCGTCAAAACAACCGCCTAAGACATTGAGGACCGTTTGTTGTGGTTGCAATTTGCTTTGTGACGATGTGACCGTCGAGGTTGATGCTGCAAATGCCGTTGCTGGAGCGCGATTTTGTGAAAAGGGAAAACAATGGTTATCCTGTGCGGATAAACCGTCACACCTGGCCGCGGTTGATGGAAAGCCTTCCGAATCGACCCGCGCCGTTGATACCGCACGGACTTTGTTGCTTCAGTCTCGTCGGCCACTAATTGTTGGCCTTGATCAACTTTCGCTGTCAGCCCAATCCCAAGCAATCGCTTTAGCAAATCGTTTACGAGCTGCGGTTGATGTGAGTTTCTCTCCCTTAAGTTCATTCGAGTTTGCCCTGCAAAAAGTCGGTCGGGTGACGGCAACTCTTGGCGAAGTCCGCGATCGTAGTGACGTGGTGATCTTTTGGGCGGCTGATCCGATGCGATCACACCCTCGGCTATTGGAGCGAATCGATGCCGCAAACAAGACTGTTGTATTTGTGGGCGGAGCTTCTGAACCGCAATTGCCCGCCGCTTCGTCAGAGTTTCGACTGCCGGGTAAGGGAGTTCGAGCGGATCTGCTCGAATTGCTACGAACGGAGTTTGCTGGATCGCGAGTGAATTTGGATATGAAGACGGTCGATGAGGAGACTCGGACATTTCTGGAAATTGTTGGTAATGCCAAGCACCTCGCAGTTTTCGCCGATCCAGCGCAATTTACTGGTTATTATTCGGCTTTTGGGCTGCATCAATTCGTCCGGGCTCGGAACGACCGCGCGCGAGCTGTGCTTTTGCCTTTGCGAACCGACGGACAAGCGTTGATGGCAGAAAATAATTTGGTCGCCAATTTAGGATTTGCTCGCGCTGTGGATTTGAGCTTGGGATTTCCGCGCTACAACTGGGATGAGTTTGCGGCCCATCGTTTGGTTGAGAATGGAAACGTCGATTGCGTGCTGTGGTTTTGTGGTGAAGCCGTAGAAAGCGTTAACCAAAGAATCAAATCGGCCCCCGCAACCAATTGGATCGTTGTTCACGCGAATCCTGCCACCACGCACGTCGACGCACAAGTTCAAGTTTTCATGAAGCGGCTAGGATTGGAAGAGAGTGGCGATGCGCTACGTCTGGATGACGTGATGATTCCGGTCGACCAAATTCGCGAATCGTCCTCCTTTTCCGCTGGTGAATTCCTCAAGCTCCTGACCTCCGTCGCACGCCTCTCCGAGGCGTGATTCGGGACTTGTGTGCAATGCGGGTCTCGACTCGGAGAGCCGTGCGAGTTTACGGTGCGAGCAGAACGCGCTCGACCCATTTCGTGTCGACTCGGCCAGCCACGAAATCGGGATGTTGCAGAATCGTTTGTTGGAACTCGGCAGTTGTTTTGATGCCGCTGACGCGAAGTTCCTTAAGGCAACGAACCGCACATGCGATCGCTTCGTCTCGTGTCGGTTGGTGCACAATCAGTTTGCCGATCATCGAGTCGTAATACGGCGGCACCGTGTAGCCCGCATGGGTGTGCGAGTCGAATCGGACCCCGAAACCTCCAGGAACAAACATGCTTTCGATCGTACCTGGGCAGGGTTGGAAATTTTTCGTCGGGTCTTCGGCGTTGATCCGGCATTCGATCGCCGCACCACGGCATTCGACATCCTTTTGCTTGAACGGCAAATGCTCGCCCTTCGCCACACGAATTTGTTGCTTGATCAGATCAATACCAGTGACCATCTCCGTCACAGGATGTTCCACTTGAATGCGGGCATTGACCTCGATGAAGTAAAAATTGTCTTGTTGGTCAACGATAAATTCGACCGTTCCCGCGTTATGGTATTCCGCGCTTTTGGCAAGTCGAACTGCAGAGTCACACAGTTCTTTGCGGACCTTGTCGGGCAGGCGGGACGAAGAAAACCGCATTGGCACGGTTTTTAGTGGCGAGTATTAAACAAGAAAAGTAACTGGATATCGTCCGAAATCGAATCGGCCAGTTATTTATCGG
>JBEBGH010000282.1:0-7086 GCA_040081565.1 Pirellulaceae bacterium | reverse complement strand
CCAAACGCTGACCAATCTGGTATCGGCGGAAATAAAGATCGGGCTGCCGATAAACTTCCACGTTACAAAGCTGAAAGATCGCATCAAACGCTTTGCGCTTTGAATTCCTTCGTGCTCTTCGTGTCCTTCGTGGTAACATAATGGCCGGTTTCACAGGGGAAAATTGCGATGCAGCAGCTTCTTCCCTTGGGCGTCGACGACACAGACGTACATGCGTTGGCATGCAGGGAAGAAATAAACCACGAAGGGCACGAAGAGCACGAAGATGGAAGTCGACGATCCTTTGGCTGTAAAAACCGAATTGACATTTTGGTCGAGAAAAAGCCATCGTCGAGCTGAAGTGCTTCGAGAAACCACTGGGTATTCACGAAGCCCAAATGTTGACCAATCTGGTACCAGCGAACATACGTGATTACAAAAAAATGCATCCGAGTCGCGAAGTCGGGCGTTTTGAAAATGGAGAATCTCTCGTCGCGACCGGGTGATTTTATACGTTCCGCGGAGGTTGCCGACATGAAAATTCACCATACGGTATTTTGGCTCGTGGTTGTTGTGGTGTTGGCTGCGGCGCTGACAGGATTCTATTTCGTGCACGAAAGTCTCCCCAAATCGGTGCGCGCGCCTACCTCCCTATTGCTCGCCCCGGTGGCAATCGTCGATGGTACTTGTTATGCCCTTGGTGTTCCTGGAATTTACGGAAAAGCAATCCCTGTGTTGGTTGTCAACACGTTGACTGTTGCCCTTGCGTGCGGCGCGCTATTGAGGTTCATCCGATGGTGGAAACGCCGGACGCAGGCAAAGAACGCCAAACCAGGACCTGCATCTAGCCATGGAGGAATGTAAATTTTTGACGGGATTACCCCAAGACCCACGTTTCGAATGGAATGTTTACGAATAGACTTGTGGTTCTGATTCCGCAACGCGGACCGTTCAAAAATCTGGCCGGATAGAGCGATCCACCCAAGTCGCGGATCATTTAAGCTAAGAGCCACGTTAGATTGGGAGAAACTAGGAAGTTGGGTCATGGCACATTGGTTTCGAGATTGACAGGTCGGCGCCCGTCGGCGTAAAAAAACGACAACGGACCAATCGCTGCGTACGAGCTAGAATAAGAAGTCCGTACAAGTCGTTGCTCTTGACAGAACCATGGCGTAAAACTTGGCCGATTGAAAATCACTTCTGGCTTGATGGAGAACTTTCTTCGTTTGTTGCTAGTCTCCAAACGAGCCGTTGAAAAAGCGAGTATCGCGACATGAAAGACCAAACGGACGACAAAAACGAAAAGGCGCCACGTCAATTCAGTTTACGCGCATTGTTTGGACTGACGTTTGCCGCAGTAATTTTGATGGCGGTCGTCTTTCGCAATTCACCGGGCTTTCATGCACTTTGGTCACTGTACTCGCTGATTGCTGTTCTGCCGATTCTTGTCGTGTTCGTGGTCGACACGACCGCGTTGATCAATGGGCGTCGATTGGCGATCATTTCGCTCGTAATCTTCGGTGTGGCTCTCGCAACGCCGGCCCTTCGCCTCGCGAGTGACCTGGTGTTCGGTATCCTCGCTTTTCTTCTCAGCTTTGTTGGCATTATCCTGTTCGGCGATTGGGGACCACGGGGCGAACAATTCTGGTACCCGATTGCCTGTACGATGGGTGCCGTTGCAAACGTGTCGTTCCTGGTTGGGTGGGTTGCATTCCTTAGCTTCGTGCGTTGGCGCAAAGGCATCGTTTTGGCTCGACGGTCGTCGACACTCGGTTCTTTCCTGTCCCTTACCGTCATCCTGCCCCTGGCGCTGAGTGGGGAATTGAATGGCGTTTACCCAGGATACGGACTGTGGGCGGCCAGCCTGCTGGCGCTTGCGTTGGGCAGTTGGCGAGCCGAGGTAAGCACGCAGTCTTGAGTCGGCCCGAGGGTTACGAACACACAGACCAAGTTCGACAAAACAATCACGTCAACCGGAGCGGTCATCCAGATCAAACGAAATGGTAAAAGCCTTGGCGGCGGACCGGCTTCGTTTGTCGTTCGTCATCAAGCGTCTTGACCGCGAAGAGACCGGTCCCGATGGTTTATTTATCCAAGATGGGCTGTGAAGAGATCATGGAGTAGTCGTATGCGTAAGGACCCAACCGTCGCAGTCCTTTCGAATCGTTTTGGCCAAGATTTGAACAGGGTTTTTTACCCGTTCTTCATCGTTATGATCATTGCACGAAACGGTCCGGCAACGCGTCTAGAGATATGGGATAAAATCTCAACACGGACGTATGGGGCATTTCCTTGTGAGCTTGATTCACACAGTCGCCAGATCAGCAGGCTGGAAAAGACCTTCCGAATAATTGAGAAGGTTGAGGGGAAAAAGGACGCAAAGCTCGCAAAGTATCGGCTTACCGAGAAGGGGCAGAGACTTTATTCAGAATCGCTTACAAGATTTATCGAGCCTCTCAACGAGATGTTGTCGAATTCGTGAACGGACTTCAGGGCACGCCACATGTTGATTTTTTGGTGCATGTTCGCCTCCGCTTTGCTGATTGTCAGCTTGATTGTTCACGCATCGACTTTTTTTATGATCGATCCAACGCCCGAGTGGCGCGGCGTCATAGTGATACACCTTGCAATCTTCCCAACATTCTTTGCAGCTCTATTTTTTGCGAATCGCATCGGCGGTCGCGATCAGGCAAGTTTTCACAAATTGGTCAACGCTGCACCAAGATGGCTGCGCGTACTAAGCGCAGTGTTTTTTACCTACGCTTTGGTGAATCTTGCGATTTTTGCAGTAATTTCTGAGGGCGGCGGGCCTGAAATGCGAGACGGAAAATACTTCTTAATGAGTCACGGCAATTCCCTCCGTGAACTCTCCGAGAACGAGTATCATCAGCATAGAGCATACGGGGTTCGATTTGCTTCAGGCCACTCGATGATGTTCTCTAGTGCTTCGCTAATGCTCCTTGTTGGTGCAGCACGACGTAACGTCGCCGAACAGACCAAATCATCATCGCATGTATGAGCGCCAATCGCTCGTGACAGATTTTGCCGAAGAATCGGATGCACCGGTACGGCTTTGAATTGAGGGGCACCTGCCGCCGCTCAATGATTTGCGACCTTTACCAAACAGAAATCCATGCAAACACAAAAACTTCGTTGGATAATCGTTTCAGGAATGCTCTTGATAAGTGCTTTGTCCTGTTCGCGCGAGCGTTGGAATTCAGCGGTCGTTGGGACTTGGAAGGGGACCGACGAGTTCGGCCATGAACACTACTTTGAGTTTTTTGAAGATGGAACGTTAACTTGGGGGGAAATGGATCGAACGATGGAAGATGGAGTTTTTACAAAACGTGGTCCTTTCAATGGCTATTACAAACGCGCAAGAAATGGGCAACTCGAACTGACCGACGGCTTCCAATCGCTGGGAGTTTTAACCGGGGGGCGGAACGAGCTGACACAGGACGACAGCGGACACACGATGCGTAAGAGGTTGACCTACCGTAAGGTTCAAGATTAATGGCTTTTTCTGATGTTTAAGTGGACAAAATCTCTCATTCCTCGATATCTTGAGCGAATCCCGCCGGCTACAGTTTGAAGCGTGTGCACTCTTAGCCCACCTTCAAACGACGCGGGATTGCTGTCGCAGTCTGGATTAATCCGGTTGCAAACGATACGAATTACTTTGCCTGTCGGAAAGAGGACATGGACAGACTACGTGACGCATTGCAGCAACTCGAGGCTCAAGGAATAATCGAAAAAGATTTCTGCAATGCACGAACGGAAAGTTTGTTTGCCCAGATCGCGAAAAGCAATGAGCAGAATGATTCTCCAAAGTCGATTGAACGCGAAACTGAATTATAGTTCTTTGTTGACGACTGTGACCTCGAGTATTAGGCGCTAGAACTCTATGATACCCAACCCTTACGAACCGGCGACTGCGACTGATGTTGCACCTGGCTTACGAGACTGGGATCGAGACCAATGCCCCTTCTGCCTTCATCGCCAAAGCATTTGGAAGGCAATCAACGCGGTCCGCATCTATCGTTGTCGTCAGTGTCAACAAGCGTTGACGGTGATACTTCCCCGTGTCTTGGCGTGGGCCGGCGGGGCAATGATTTTGGCAACATTCATTGGATTCATCATTTACCACTACGTTTACCACTTTCGTCCGCACATTTCAATTTCTGGACTCGGATTAATTGGTATCGCTTCATGGTTCCTATTACGTTATTGGTTCGGATATTTTCACCCTGCCGGGCGGCGATCTATTCGCACAAGGCGTGAGCTTGATTCGATACTCGCGTCTAAACAAGAACAGACGGACAGATAGCCAGTTCGGGCGTTAATTTTTTTGGCGTTTCCAAACGAATGTTCGCCGGATCAAATCCTTAGACAAACGGCACTCTTCGATATTCGTCGAGCCGTCTAATCGGGTGCTTTCTAGATTGAGACCAACCGATGGACTCGCATAATTGTACCTGTATGGCAAGACGGTTTTTTAGCCACGGAAGACACGGATAGACACGGATGACCTAGTTGCAACGTATCGCCGTGTCGTAAGACGTTTCGCGATTGTCACGTGGGTTTCTGCTCGTTAGACTTTAGTGCATCGGCAATCAACAGCCGGAGTACTGCACGCGAATCTTCTAGACTTGAAATTGCAAAGCATTTGCAAAGAGTCGCAGGCAACGAAATGCCGTCGCGTCGGTTTTGGTGTGATCTTCCAGCCATCTCCGAGAGCAGGTTGGTGGCTTATAGGAAAAAGGGGAAATGCCTTGACCAAGATTTCGATTCCCTCGGCTCGCCTTGAACTGGTTTTGCAAACGCCGGACGAGTTGCTCGCGTTTATAGAAACAATGTCACCGGCCGATCGCGCGGAGGTTTCGCCCGACTGGCTGGCTCGCGTTCGTGAAACCCCCGAAGGCGACCCGTGGGCACTGGGATTTACCGTATTGAGAAGGGACGACAGAACTGTGGTGGGGAGTTGCGGTTTCAAGGGGCCGCCCGACTCGGATGGAGTCGTCGAGGTGGCTTACGGCATCGAATCTGCCTATCGCTGCCAAGGCTTCGCGACCGAATCGACAGCAGCGTTGACCCAATTCGCTTTTGACAGTGGCCGCGTCCTCACCGTTCGCGCCCATACGAAGTCGGACAACGCGGCATCGGCTCGAGTTTTGGCAAAATGTGGATTCGAGTACGTCGGCGACGTCGTTGACCCAGAAGATGGTCTCGTATGTCGATGGGAAGTGGAACAAAATTCCTTCACACAATCGCATGAACACTCTGCCAACAAGGCAATTGAATAAATTCGAGAGGTTTCGATGAAAATTACTATCCAGCGATGCGCGTATTGAGTTACAGCAATCCACGCGGCCAGTGTGGCTGCGAAATTGCGAAAGGATGGTTTCCATGTAGACCTGGAAGCCGGCTCGTATGGGAGCTTTAAAGTCTTAGTCGACGGCAAGGCTATTTTGGACGGTGGAGCGTTCGGGTTTTTGGGCATTCTGCCGACAGCACAGGCAATCGGTGAGAAAATCGGGGAGGTTTCTGAATTGAGAAAGAGCCAACCCGATTCGGCTGTCAAAGACGATGCATAACCTGGCTACCATCCGAAGCCGCGAAGGCGGGCAATGAAAACTTGCAGATCAATCTCGGCCGTATATTTTCGATCGCGGAAGGCGCCGCTGGCAACATCTGGTTTGGAACACGAGACAACGGTGCGTGTCGAGTTAATAGCAAGTCACTGACGAACTTCACTGTTATCGACGGGCTGACAAGCCCCACGGTTTGGACCATCTATCGGGACAAGAAGAGCCCCCTCTCAATTGGCGACCTAGTCGCACTGTGACTGGCGGCAGGCGCTGATTTTAACGCGCCGCCCACTCGTTGTGGCATAGAATCATTCACTTGCGGGCTTGGGGAGCGCGTCAACTCAAGCTTTTTTTGAGGCTGGCTCGCAAATGCCAAACATGTGTGGCAGCGAATTGGCGGTAACGCATTCGTAGCCTGCGCGGTTGAACCAGGTGACCTCACAAGTCGTACTAAATAAATGGAAAACAAGCCTCCATTTCACCGAAAGCTTTTCCGCTGGGGCAAACGACTGTTCCGGTGGACAATAGTTTTTTTCTTGATGTTTGCTGCGATATTGTTGATAGGTCTTCTCCCTGTCAACAATGACTTTGTACCCGCGAAAAATGGAATTACGCTGTATGTCGTTTCAAATGCGGTCCACGCGGATGTAATTGTTCCGGTATCCACCCGCATCATCGACTGGAACGAGTCGTTTAGTGGTTTTGACTTTACTGGAGATGTATCGAAGGAAACGCATGTTGCGTTTGGGTGGGGGGACCGTGGGTTTTTCTTGGAGACGGAAACGTGGGCGGATCTAAAACTTTTAACTGCGGCCAATGCGTTGCTACTGCCTTCGAAGAGTTGTTTGCATGTCTCCTTCACCAACCCCGAATACTACCGAAAGCTGACGGCAGTAAATGTATCCGAAGAACAATATCAACGACTCGTTGGTTTCATCAATGAAACTTTTCAAAGGGACTCCGCAGGGAAACCGATCCAAATTCAGGGCTATGCGTATTCGACAACCGATGCGTTCTTTGATGCGCGCGGACAGTATCACCTATTCAATACGTGCAATTCGTGGGTTGGCCGGGCGTTAAAAGTTACCGGAGTCAGGGTCCCTTGGCTTTCGCCGATGCCAAAATCGCCTTTGATTTACCTTGACGAGCAAAGCATTGGGAAATAACAATGCAAAGGACGTGATGCGGGACTTGTAGGCGACACGATGATCGCCGGTGTTCGCAAAAAATTAAAAACGGTTTAAGAATTGCGTGCTTACTGGAACAGAACTCGCTCGACCGTTTCTCCCGACGAAGGATTTCGAACTATCCAAGCGATTTTATGAGGCGCTGGGGTTTGAGAAGACTCTCGATAGCGAAGTCGCCATCTTTAGAACAGGGAGCGGGGGATTCTTGCTGCAACGCCATTTCCAAGAAGATTGGGCTGCCAATTTTATGATGCAACTCATGGTGGATGATTTGGATGCGTGGTGGTTGCATATTGATTCACTTGATCTTCCCAAACACTTCGGTGTACCAG
>JBEBGH010000622.1:0-1774 GCA_040081565.1 Pirellulaceae bacterium | reverse complement strand
CTAGCGCGATTCAGCTCAAGCTCTTTGTACTTTCGACGACCCAGTTTCTCATCGTGGGCCCTATTACAAGTTTCAAAATTCGCGACAATGACAACTTGTCTGCATGAGGCACGGATTTGCCTGACGAATTCCGGCCTCGTCGATTAAGAAAATCATTTGAAAGAGGAAGTAATGAGTACGATCGTTGACGTCATTGGACGCCAAATTTTGGATAGCCGCGGAAATCCTACGGTTGAAGTCGATGTAACGCTGTCTGACGGAACTGTTGGCCGAGCGGCAGTTCCCAGTGGGGCCAGCACTGGTGCTCATGAGGCTTGGGAACTGCGCGACGGTGACAAAGGCGTCTTCATGGGGAAGGGCGTGCTCAAGGCCGTCGAAAACATTAACAATCAGATCTCCGACGTATTGATTGGACTCGATGCCATTAACCAAGCCGACATCGACAACGTGATGATCGAACTCGACGGAACCGAAAACAAAAAAAATCTTGGTGCGAATGCGATTCTGGGCGTATCGTTGGCCACCGCGAAAGCCGCTGCAAGTTTCACCGGCCAGTCCCTCTTTCGGTATCTTGGTGGAACATCGGCTCGTGTCTTGCCGGCACCGATGATGAACATCATCAATGGCGGTCAACACGCCGACAACTCGGTTGACGTTCAGGAATTTATGGTGATGCCGCTGGGCTTTGACAGTTTCTCTGAGGGTTTACGTTGTGGTGTCGAGATTTTTCATCATCTGAAAAAAGTCCTGCATGACAAAAAGCTCAACACGGCTGTCGGCGACGAAGGCGGATTTGCTCCCGACCTGAAGAGCAACAGCGAGGCGCTCGACCTGATCATGGTGGCGATCGAGAAAGCCGGTTACAAAGCTGGCGATCAAGTGAAAATCGCTCTCGACGTTGCGGCGACCGAGTTTTTCGATTCCGCCAAGAAGCTTTACACGATCGATGGCAAGCAATTGAAATCCGCCGAAATGGTGGACTTCCTTGTCGCCTGGGCCAACAAGTATCCGATTTGCTCAATCGAAGATGGCTGTGCCGAAGACGATTGGGAGGGCTGGAAATTGCTTACCGATAAGCTGAACAACCGAGTCCAGCTGGTTGGCGACGACCTGTTCGTTACCAATACCAAACGGCTACAGCGTGGAATCGACGAGTCGATTGCCAACAGCATTCTGATCAAGGTCAATCAAATTGGTTCGTTGACCGAGACGATCGACGCCATTCATCTGGCCCACCGCAATGGTTACACAAGCATCGCCAGCCACCGCAGCGGTGAAACTGAAGATTCGACCATCGCTGACCTGGCCGTGGGGCTAAACACCGGACAAATCAAGACCGGTTCGGCATCGCGAAGCGACCGAATGGCGAAATACAATCAGCTGTTACGAATTGAACAGGAGTTAGGTTCAGCCGCTGTCTATGGCGGACGGCTATTTAAGCGTTGAAAATGACGTTTGAACTGGAGAGACGAGAGCTGACGGTATTCGGTAACACTTTCCGAAGCAAAAGGTTACCGTTAGCAGGAAAGGGCGTTCAAATTGCGTGCTTTTCCTAGATCTAACTTGAAATGCGCCCCAAAAAAAGTATGATGATTTCAGTCTGCTTGATCGCCTTCCTTTCTCGAGATGTCAAGTGAATCGCAATCTATTCGTGCTTGTTCCCTTTTTGTTTGGCATGATGGCGGTGACAGGTTGTGATCAATCTGGCTCTTCAACTTCAGATTCGACGACCAAGACAAATCCGGCGACGGAAAATACGTCGACGGCGATGGAC
>JBEBGH010000030.1:0-24879 GCA_040081565.1 Pirellulaceae bacterium | reverse complement strand
TTTCGCAACGACGAACATCTCGCCTTGTTTCACCGTGACGGTTCTGTCGCGAAACCCGATCTCCATTTCGCCTTTGATCACCAAAAACGCTTCGTCGGAATCTTCATGTGAATGCCAGACGAACTCTCCCTGAAACTTGGCGATTTTGAACTGGTAATCATTCATCTCGGCGATAACTTTTGGCGACCAGTGTTCAGTAAACAAGGCAAATTTCTCTGCGAAATTCACTGGCTCACTTGAATTGCTCATGACCGGCTCTCCAGAGTTTTAAACAAGCGAAAAATCATAGGCGTTACGGACAATCACTTGGAGTTCGAAAGGTCAAGCGAATTGATTTCTTCCGCCATTCGTTTTCGAATCTCCTCTGCCCGCTGTTTCAAATCCTCGTACTGGAAATCGGCCATCTCCAACTCATCACGGATGCGCTTGTCGTTTAGCAAATCGACCGTTCCCTGCGGATTCAAGTTGTATTGTTGATTGGTAAATCCGATCGGTTTCCCCAACACAATGTCGTTAATGAACGGCATCATCTCCCTGACTTGCGGATCGTCAACTCTCTTTAAATCACCCATGAAGTTGTGGACCTCATCGCGATTGGCGAAGATTCCCACCGTTCCATTTTCTGATATCTGCGATTTTTCCTGAGGGCAATTTCTTACACCCTTGTTTTCGGCCCAACTAATGAATGTTTGCCATGTGGGATTGGAGGCAGAAGAATTCGGGCAAACCCTTGGGGGAATTGTCAAAAGAGCTCACAATGTTGGACGATTCGCCAAAAACCCGAAGAAAAAGCCCGAAGAAAAAAGATAGTGAAGGCGCTGGGGCTCGAACCCAGGACCTACGGATTAAAAGTCCGTTGCTCTACCGACTGAGCTACGCCTTCAAAAGCCGCGATTCGGCTGAAATAGTGTCCTAATTTGAACGTCAAAGTCAAGGGGACGAACTGACGCAGTTCTCGACAAAGACACAATTTCCGATAGGAAAGAAAACCTTTCGCTGATAAACTGAACCGATAATTTAATGGAACTGCAACCGACGGCAAGCGAATTTTATACTCGACCTTCGCCGTTTCACACGCAATCATGCCAATCCACTCGTAAATGAACGTCTCCAATCAAGAATACCTCGAACAACTGTACGAACAGTTTCAACAAGACCCCAATTCACTGAGCGCCGAATGGCAGGCCTATTTTGCCCGCAATTTCGAGAACGGGAACCCAGCGCGCCCGTCTGCCAGCAGCGCCGATGGCCCGAGCCCTAAAAACGATTCGGCCGCAGCGCAAACCAACCGCGCGGCGATGAACATTGCTCATCTGCAAGATCGCGTCGACCAACTGGTTCGCGGTTTTCGCGTGCGCGGGCATCTTGAGGCGCGCATTGACCCGCTGGGTATTCCGCGTCGACAGAACCGGGAGCTTGATCCAGCCGCGTATGGATTCACGAAAGAAGACTTCACCCGCCGATTTTCGGCCCGAACGATTTCCGGCAGCGACGAACAAACGCTGGAAGAAATCGTCGCGAAACTTCGCGAAACCTACTGCCGATCGATTGGTGCCCAGTTCATGCACATTGACGATCACGATGTGCGAAATTGGCTGCAAACGCGAATGGAGAGTTCGCAAAATCGAATTCAACTTTCACACGATCGACAAATTCGAATTTTGACTCGCCTGACGGATGCGGTGATCTTCGAAGAGTTTGTCCGGAAAAAGTACATCGGTGCCAAGACCTTCTCCTTAGAAGGCGGCGAGACGTTGATCCCGCTCATCGACCTGGCCCTCGAGAAGGCCGGCGAACACGGTGTCCAAGAGGTCGTGCTGGGAATGGCCCATCGCGGAAGACTGAATGTGCTGGCCAACATCATGCAAAAACGGGCCCAGAATATTTTCTGGAGCTTTGACGACGCCGATCAAGATTCCAATCGCGGCAAGGGCGACGTGCTGTACCACATGGGTTACAGCAGCGACTGGATGACTCAATCCGGCAAGAAAATTCATATCTCGTTGTGCTTCAATCCCAGTCACCTTGAGTATGTGAACACGGTTGCCAATGGCCGCTGCCGGTCGAAACAAGATCGCTTCCAGGACAATGACCGACGTCGGTGCATGACGTTGTTGGTCCATGGCGATGCGGCCTTTGCGGGCGAAGGCATCATTCAGGAAACGCTCAACATGAGCGAGTTGCCTGGCTATTGCGTTGGCGGAACGCTCCATGTCATTCTCAACAATCAAATTGGTTTTACGACGCCGAGCGAAGAAGGTCGTTCGACGACTTATGCCAGCGACGTGGCGAAGATGCTTCAGATTCCGATCTTCCATGTGAATGGCGAAGATCCCGAGGCGGTCGCTCAAGTTGTCGAATTGGCGATGGAGTTCCGTTCGATCTTTCACCGCGATGTGGTGATCGACATGTACTGCTTCCGCCGCTTGGGACACAACGAAAGCGACGAACCACGTTTCACTCAGCCCGCGATGTACCAGGCCATCGATGCACGGCCCACGGTTCGCGAAATGTATGTCCAGCAGTTGCTGAAGATGCAACAGGTTTCTGCCGAGGAGGCAGAACGGATTGCCGCCCAGCGGCGCGAGGAACTCGAGGCAGAATTCGAAACGGCCAAGCGCGGCAAGTTCGAATCCGATCTTCAGACGCTCGGCGGCTTTTGGAGCCAGCACTACGGCGGACGCGAGCGTGACGACGATCTGGTCGCGACGGGCATTTCGCACGAACAACTGCGGAGCGTGTTCGAAGCCTTGGGGCGAACGCCAGCAACGTTCAACGTGAATCGCAAACTCCAACGCGTCATCAGCTCTCGCGCCGAAATGGCACTGGGTGACCGACCCGTGGACTGGGCGACGGCGGAGCTGGCCGCTTTCGCGTCTTTAGCGATTGAGGGCCACCAAGTGCGTCTGTCCGGACAGGACTGCCAACGCGGAACCTTCAGCCAGCGCCACGCGGTGCTGAACGACGCAGAAACCGGCGAGAAGTACTTCACGCTGCAAAACCTGGCTTCCAAACAGGCACCGGTTGAAGTCATCAACAGCCCACTTTGCGAGTCGGGCGTTTTAGGCTTCGAGTACGGCTACAGCCTCGATGCTCCCGAAAGCCTGATTTTGTGGGAGGCTCAATTCGGCGACTTCTGGAACGTGGCCCAAGTCATCGTCGACCAGTTCATTTCGAGTGCTGAAGAAAAATGGCGACGGCTCAGTGGCTTGACGCTCCTCCTTCCTCACGGGTTCGAGGGCGCTGGTCCAGAACATTGCAGTGCAAGAATGGAACGGTTCCTCACTCTGTCGGCCGAACACAACATGCAGATCGCATTTCCGACGACGGCGGCACAGCACTTTCATTTGTTGCGACGTCAGGTCCACCGCAAATGGCGAAAGCCGCTCGTGGTCTTTACGCCGAAGAGCTTACTCCGCGAACCGCTGGTCATGAGTTCTTTCGAAGAATTCGTCACCGGAAAATTCCAACGTGTCTTGAATGATCCGCGTGCGAAAGAGTTGCGGTCTCCCGCTCGAATCCTCCTTTGCACGGGCAAGATCGGTGTCGACTTGTTGAAGGCCCGTGAGGAACGCAAGATCGATGATGTCGCCATCGTTCGCCTTGAGCAACTGTACCCGCTGTCGCGCGATAGTATCGACAAGGTCTTGAGTTCCCACCCAGCGGGCACTCCCGTGGTTTGGATTCAGGAAGAGCCTCGCAACATGGGTGCCTGGTATTTCATTCGGGTCAAATGGGAAGAACTGCGATTGCACGAAGACTATCCCCTGACGGTAATTTCGCGAGCGGAATCCGCCAGCCCATCAACCGGCTCCAAGAAAATGCATTACGTCGAACAGTCGGAGTTGTTTGAGCAGGCATTTTCGATTCCAGTGAATCCTCAACTTTCCCGACAGCGATAATCCGAATGCGCAGAAGTAGTGTTTTATGGCGCGATCGGGTCTTCCTCGTGCTAGCCGGAATCGTAATCGGCTTGGCCGCACGAAGTCTGTTTCCTCCTGCGAAGCCGGAATTCACCGACCTTCGAAAGGTCAATATCCCCGTGGCTGAAAAACCCCGCGACGTTAGCAAATAGCCTGCATTTGCTTCAGGTTTGCCTTGCGGTTGAACACCGTCGGCTTACGATCCGTTAGGCGGATTGCCTTAGCATGTTCCTGGCAACCGACCACCAGCCGGGTTGTTCCAGCTCGCGGTACGGGGAATTCGCGGGCAATTCCAGCATGAGATACGCGTGGGCCGCAGCAAGATTGTGGTAGGGCAACGACGGAAACAAATGATGCAGCGCGTGGTACTGAATAGCGAACGGGAAAAACAACCAGGTCAAAGGATCTTTGTTGACGTAGTTGCAGGAGTCCACAATATGGTCTGACATACTCAATTGATCGCCGTCGCCCTCGAAATGATGATCGGCCAACTGTCGTAGCTGATTCAGAGTCACCACTGCGGCGCCCAACAAATACAGTTGGAACATTCGAGACCAGGGTGCCAGTCCGAGCAAGGCCACCCCTGGAATGCACAGCGCGCGAACGAAGCACAGCAATTCCAGCGCGGCAAATGTCTTGCGGTCGACTCGGCTGATCTGCCGTTTGTATCGCCAATTGAAAGTAAAGGCCGAAAGATTTCGTAAGACATAATTGCGGACACCGGGTGTGATGAACGACAGGGGTGCCAACAGAAATCTCAAAAACACAACCAGGGGAAAAAGTGCGACCACCAAAAAATAGGATGCCAAATTCAACAGGCTACCCCGCGGACAAACGTTAACCACATACTCGGGATCTTCCTGAGTGCCGTAAACGCGTTGCGTGTGGTGATCTCGATGATGCCCGGTAAAAAAGGTCGAAGGAGTCAGCGTTGGCACCCCAACAATTAAATTCCAAGCGATCTTGAAACTTCTTAACTCATGGCCACCCAGATGAGCCACTTCATGGATCAGAGAACCAACACGGTAAAGCCAAAAAATTGCGACGACAAAACTGATGATTTGCCAAACCGAAAATGCAGGAGCGGCGAGGAAGACACCAGCCGCCGTGTAAGCGATCGTCGCGCCAATCAACATGTCGCGCCAATAAACCCAAGGTTTCACCTCGTGAAAATCAGTGCGAGAGTCCTTCAAAACCTGTCGTGTCGTGCGGATCCAATCAACGGCAGGTACGGGTAGCGACACCGATAGCGCCGGGTCAGAAATTGTGGTTGACAATAGTTACTCAATCGTTGTCGCCGATGACGGGACAGATTGGTTGTCCAGAAAAGCAGCGGGAAAAGGAAATAAAGTGCGGGAACTCTCGGCAGTTCTACGTTTTTTTCTCAGCAATGATTGTGGGAAAAAGCAGCTTGGTTGTCGACTAAATTACCCGGTTTGTCAACCATTAAGTAGCTCCAGCGCAGACAACCGGTCACCCACAAAACAATTCAGGCGAAATGGGGCCTTTTGGCAAGATGCCAGCACGACCGAACATCTCGTCAAACCGATATTCCCATCGCAGCCATCAGCATTCGCATGTCATCCCAAGTCAATTTCTTCGCTGACTCGGTGCGCAAAAGGTAAGCCGGATGGTAAGTAACAATCACTTGACTGTCCCGATACTTGAAAAACTTCCCTCGCAAATGTCCGATTGGGGATTCGGTCTTTAGAAGCGTTTGCGCGGCAACTCGACCCAAACAGCAGATGAACTCTGGTTGCAGAATTTCCAATTGGCGCTCGGCGTACTCCCAACAATTGGCCATTTCAGACGGTGTTGGATTGCGGTTATCGGGCGGACGACATTTGACCGTGTTCATGATGTAGACATCTTCGCGTTTCATCTTGCACGCCCCGATGATTTTGTCGAGCAATTGCCCGGCGGCACCGACAAACGGCTCGCCCACGCGGTCTTCGTCGGCACCAGGCGCTTCACCGAAAAACACTAATCGAGGGCGAAAGTTTCCGACGCCAAAAACTGTTTGCTTCCTGCAGGCCGAAAGAATGTTACATCGCGTGCAACCGGCGACCTCTTGGGACATCGAATTGAGCAACGCGAGACGCTCTTCATCGGAGCACGAGGGACCATAAGGTCGCAAATCAACTTCTTCATTGAGGGCAATGGTTGGCATCGGTTTTGCAACCGAACGTTTTGGCATGCCTCGCGCATTGACCTCAGGAAGCGATCCGGCCAACGACTGGGGGCCTGGTTCAAGTGTTGAAGTTTGCATCTGAGCCGCGGATTCGTGGACCGCGGAGACGTTCGTCGCCGAGTCGTTAACCGTAACTTCTTCGAAGGCAAACTCGACTCGCGATCTAGCCAGTGGCAAGTGCGTTAGGCCAGCCGCCGCCAACGATTCGAGACGTTCTCCCAGTGTTTTTTGAAGTTTCAACAAATCCATCGGTGATTTTTCCGAGCGAATTATCTCAAAAGCGAGCGACTGCGGCCCATTAAAAGCGATCCGAGACAAAATTTCCAGCGGTTTGCCCCTCGACTAAATGGCTTTGTGCGGGGACGATAAAGAAAAGAAAATTTTCAAAAACCAAGGCTTTCTCGCCTTCGAGTCTTGAACTCACTCCGCAGGGGTGCAGACCCCTTAGACAATCGCGAATGGCCAGAGGCTTTTCACACTTGTTCGGCAGGTCTCGCTTGGGCGCGATGCAGCCCGTTGTAACCAGTCAAATTTCTCCAGATAAATTTCCTAAATCATGTCCGTCGCAAAAGTCGCCATCGTAGGTCGCCCTAATGTTGGCAAATCAAGCATCTTCAACTGGTTGGCGGGGATCCGTCTGGCCATCGTTGACAATATGGCTGGCGTCACCCGCGACCGCATGACCTACATGGTTAGCCACAACGACCGATACTTCGAGATGATCGATACTGGTGGAATCGGAATTAACGATGTCGATCAATTGGACGAGGAAATTGAATCGCAAATCCAGCAAGGGATTCAGCTGGCTCACATTCTCATGTTCGTGGTCGATGTCAAAGACGGGTTGACGAATCTCGATGAAACGATCGCCCGACGATTGCGGGCTTTGAACAAACCGGTGTTGCTGGTGGCCAACAAGTGTGACGGCGAAAACTGGGAGAATGCGGCTCAAGAATTTCAGCGATTGGGAATTGGAACCCCCGTCGTGGTGAGTGCCAAAAACAACCGCAACAAGGAAGAACTTCTCGACGCCTTGCTCGAACGATTGCCGACCGAGTTGGCAGCAGATGCGGACGACCTCAGCGAACCGGAAATGAAGATCGCGGTGGTTGGCCGACGAAACGTCGGAAAAAGCACCTTTATCAACACGCTCGTCCAAAGTCCCCGAATGATCGTGAGCGAAATTCCCGGGACAACGCGGGACAGCATCGATGTTCGATTTGAAATCGACGGCAAAACCATGGTGGCGATTGACACGCCTGGCCTGAAGCGTGGTAAAAGCATCAAGAACGACATCGATTTCTACAGCGACCACCGCGCTCATCGCACCATCCGGTACGCCGATGTGGTTTTGATGTTCTTCGACTGCAGTCAGCGGATTGCCCGTATCGATCAACAGTTGTGCGGCTACATCGAACAGAACCACAAGCCGTGTATTTTTGTGGTTAACAAATGGGACAAGATGGCCCCGCACATGCCGACCGAGGCCTGGAGCGAATACCTCCGCGAGAATTTCGCGTCGATGAATTATGTGCCAATTGCCTTCATTACCGGTCAGGACGGCCGCAACGTTCGCAAGTTGCTCAATCATGCCCAAATGCTATTCAAGCAGTCGCGCGAACGTGTTTCGACAGGCGACCTGAACCGGATTATTCAACGGGCCCTTTCCGCTCAATCACCTCCTGTGACGGGCACCAAACGTCCCAAGATCTACTACGCAACGCAGGTCAGTTCTCAGCCACCTACGATCGTCATCAAGTGCAACGATCCCAAATACTTCCCGAACACCTATCGGCGTTATCTGATGAACTTCATCCGCGACCAAGTAAGATTCGGCGAAATTCCGATTCGTTTGATGATGGATCGACGCGTTTCCCTGTCGGCCGAAGAGCGTTCGGGAGCTGAGCCACCAGACTTGGGTATGACCGAAAAAGAGCTGCAGCGATTTGAGTCGAAAAAAAACAAGTCGCAAGATGACGACGAATTCTCAGAAGATTTTTGACGAGCCTTAAGCCATGAGCATCACCGACAAACGCCCCGGCTCCACTCCTGCAAAAGTAGAGACCATGCGCTGGGTTGGCGCGGGCGACGGGCTGCTGCATCTGATTGATCAAACACGATTGCCTGACGAGTTGGTGGAGATTGAATGCCGCGAACTTGAGGTGGTTTGGCAGGCCATCAAACGACTGCAAGTGCGCGGAGCGCCGGCGATTGGAATTGCCGCGGCCTACGGGGTGGTTTTGGGTGCCAAAGAATTGGCGGGGCGAAACAAATTGGATCTCGCTGAACTTTTGAAAATCTGCGATTACCTGGCAACCAGCCGACCCACGGCAGTCAACCTGTTTTGGGCCCTCGATCGTATGCGTGAAAAAAGCCGACAACTGGTCGATGGCGGCAATCTCGCGACGAATGAAGTGCTCGCTGGACTTCTGGAAGAAGCCCGCGCGATTCACGAGGAAGATCGCCAAATGTGCCACGCCATCGGCCGAAATGGCGTACCCTTGCTGCAAAACGTTCGCGGGGTGTTGACCCATTGCAACGCCGGCGGATTGGCAACTGCCGAATATGGCACGGCATTGAGCGTGTTCTTTACGGCGCAGGATCAAGGAATTGACTTGCACGTCTATGTGGACGAGACCCGACCACTGCTGCAAGGCGCTCGCCTAACCGCCTGGGAACTACTGCAACGGGGAATTCGTGCGACGCTGATTTGCGATTCGATGGCGGCCCAAGTCATGCGCGAGGGGCGAGTACAAGCCGCTGTGGTTGGTGCCGACCGGATTGCAGCCAATGGCGATACCGCGAACAAGATCGGGACGTACGGCGTGGCTCTGCTTTGCAAAGCTCACGGGATTCCGTTCTATGTCGCTGCTCCCAGCTGCACCTTTGATTTGACAATCGAATCAGGCAATCAAATCCCGATCGAACAACGGGATGCGTCCGAGATCAAGAACCTCTTCGGCAAACGAACTGCACCCGATGGGATTGAAGTTTACAATCCGGCGTTTGATGTGACGCCAGCTGAACTCATCGCGGCCATCATCACGGAACGCGGCGTCATCCAACCGGTCAGTCGCGCGGCGATTGCTCAACATTTAAGAACGATTTGACTTTAGCGGGTACGATCGCTCCACGGAGCACGAGCCGCACGAGCTTGTTTTGCTTCGGCCTTGGGCACCAAGATTGGAACCGGCTGAACGTCGAAGCCGATCCCTTTTTTCGCCAGGGTTGGCAGTGTTTTCGCCACAAAACTCTTCGTGTTCTGGTTCGGCAGTTGTTCGTGAGTGCCTTTGAAGAGCAGGATTGTCTTTTCGATTTCCGGATTGATTTCTTTCCCGCCCAACGCGTCCTCGCGAGATATCCAATCATATGAGCCTACGCAAACGTAACTTTCCAATCGGTCATGAAACTGGTAGGCATCAATTCCCAATCGTCGCAATTCATTGCAAAGAATGACAGCGTTTTCAGCTGCCTTGGCGAGCTTTCCTTCAGGCTTTCCAAAATTCTTGAAAAAGCCTTTTTTCGCGCTGCTGTCTTCGATATCGTCCAAATTGAAACCCGAGGCGCCCGAAAACGTTGCAACTCGAACACTGTACTTTCCTGGACACTCGAGGAGGCTATATTCAACATTTGATGGGTCATTCAGTGTCATAATTGTGCTGTCGATTTTGTTCGGATTAATTTCCTCATCCGACAACAAAGGATTGACAACCACGAAGGCCGAACCCAAATGCCCCTTGGATTTAAGTTTCGTATTTTCGGTGACTGCTTTGGCAACTTCGCGATAGACTTGAAGCGGACGATGCATCGAATTCGGGTCGATCGATTCCAATCTGAGGTATTTGATCGTCTCAAGCACTTTTTGACATCGCGCGTCGTCGACGCTGGGGAAATCGCCGACCATTACGGCGACTTCGTTGAATTCGCTCTTCCGCAAGGTTTTGGTTTTTTTGCGCTTGGGAACTAATTGTCCATCTGGGCCCTTTTCCGTGTTGTCTGGATTCGAGCTGTAATACATCCCTTCGTAAGCGTCGTTCAAGTTGAAGTCTTGGCGAAAGTAGTACGTCGGAAGTTTCAGTTCCTGGTTGAGAACGCGGCACATCGTTTTGGCTTCGTTCTCGGCATTCTCGCCGACGAAAGAGGTGCACATAATGAGCCATGGACCTGCTGATTTGGTTAGTTCTTGTTCGCCCTGGTTAGTTGCCGTGGGTGCCGGTGTGGTGTTTCGCTTGCCAAACAACTTCCGAATGTCTTGCCCGTTCATATCACTGGTGTTAGCCACGAAAAACACGAACATGGCCAAACAGAAGAATGATGTTTTTGCAATTTGAGTCGACATAATCTTTCCTGCGCCGTTGGGTGAAGGTAACCGGGCGAAGCCTGTGAAGGAGTCCGCGTTCTTGTTCGTTCGAAACGAGTTGTTCCAGAGCGGCGGGACGTTAGCAGAATCAGAATTGGTACTCCAGAGCAATTGTCGTGAAGGCAAATCATGGGTTGTTGGACAGAATCTAACGTTGCCAGGAAAACAAACGGCCACGAATCAACCGCCAGCAATTTCAGCGGAAAACCCCTTAACGCGTGGCAATTACTCTTGAATCAATGGAAAAAAACACGTGGCTTTAATGCGCAAAGGGGTTGATTATTCCATTAGCTAACTTAAAGTTACTTGAGCGTGAAGGGTGGGAGCCCAAAACGGATTTCGCAGAAGAGAGAATTCAATGCAGTACAGCTTTCGTTTGGCCGAGCTATTGGGGCACGTCCCCGACCCGCGAAAACGCCCGGGAACCATCAAAACGATCGTCGAATACACCGGGCTGGACCGCCATCAAGTGGCCGCTTTGCTCAAAAACGAGGTCAAGTATATTCCGCTCAAAGCCCTTTCGCGGCTTTGCGATTATCTGATCGAGAATGGCCATGCCTCCGCGGCCGAGTTGCCTGGTGCTTTGTTTGCTATCGAACCGGAAAACTTTTGGGAGTTGATGGCTCGCCGCAGCCGCCTCGAGCTGTGTGTGGGTGTACGTCGAGACGTCGAAGCCGACAGTCCAGAAATCTCTTACGTTGTCGCCTCGGATTCGGTCCTTTTGGGCGAGTTGCTGAACGGCGTGACAACGTTGGGCGGTACCGCTAAACATCAAAAGGAAAATAAGCCCGATCCAGTCGGACACCGCGCCATTCCCCATCCTGAACATCTCAAGCAAAGTTTGGTTTGGAGTCCTGGGCAGGCCTCTGCGCAGGAAATCCGTAGTCGTGCCGACTCGATCTACCAAGAATTTTCCGAGTCCAAGGCTGACAAAGGCCTGATTGCCATTGGCAGCACCAAGAGCAATCCGGTGGTCGAGTTGATCCTTGCTAATTCCTTCAATTGCGAGCCTTTCGTATCACAAGATGGTATTCAAAATCCAAAACAGCGGAACATCCCGTTCTTTATTCGCTATCGTGATAACGATCCGCATCCAAACTCGTGTGCAGGTGGCCTGAAACTCAGTAGTTCGATGCCGTCGGAACAACCTGGAATTTACTACGAAGGCAATGACGGGAAGTGGCATTGCGCTCCGGCAAACGAGCGCGAAGAATGCGCCTTCGTGTGTTATGTACATCGCGAATCCCAGGGCCGACTGGAAATGGTGATGGGCGGCTTCTCTGGGCGTGCCACGAGATTGCTGGCACGAACGCTGGCAACGGATGCTCAGGAATTCTGGCCACCAACGTTTGAGGGACAAGGCGTGATGGCCGGAGCCTACATTGTAAGCTACAACCTCGGAACAAACTCGAAAACGAGTTCCGACATTTTAAGCACGGAAATTTCGGCCACGATGAAGACGGTCCCAGTATCCGCCGAAGCCCTTGGCCGTGCCCTTTTGCGATAGCACCGACCGTTGAGCGACTTTTAGCTAAGGTTCCGATAAGGCAGGCAAATAAGCCCGTTTGCTGGCAAAGCATCCGTTCTTTTGTGACGATTGTCAGGCTTTTTTGCTGGGAAACCGCCGTTCGAATCACTGCTTTTGGGACGCCAGTGTTGAGACCGCGCGCTTTTACCGATAACCCTTTCTAACGACGCAACTCCTGTCGTTACGATTCCTTCCGCTGGCAGCCTGCCGTGCGGAACAAGATTTCAAGGGGGGGAAAAGTGGCTGGCGACATCAATGTTTTGGCGTTGGTAAAAGGCGAAGAGCGTTACCTGTTCTTGTTCAACGACGCCAATCGTGCAGAAACTCTGCGGACTCTGGGTCGCTACGCCTCAAATCCCGAATTGAGCTTTACCTGGTACGATGCCGCCGTGATGAGCCAAAAAATCCGTGCGACCCGCAAATCGAAAACACTACCGGCACCAGTCAACCGATTGAATCACCCGCCAGTGTCCGATTTTTACGGCGACTAACGGCATTCAAGTTTTGCCGTCCTCATCCGCGATGATCGCCACCGGGAACAGGTCAAATGCAAGCGGCAGTCGAACGATTCCTGCGCTACCTTGAGGTCGAACGAAATTGTTCGGCGTATACCATCAAGAGTTATCGCGAAGATCTTCTGTCGCTCGATGAGTACTTGGTCGCGACACAAGGTGGCACGCCTTCGCCCGGCTCGTTGACGCCCGTACAACTAAGGGGCTACGTTGCGGCCCTGCATGAGGCTGGTTACGCCAAATCATCGGTGTCGCGAAGGTTGGCCTCGCTTCGCAGCTTCTTTCGGTTTGCCCAGCGCGAGGGACTGGCCGATAGCAACCCCGCAAAACCGTTGCGGAACCCGCGGCGGGAGCGCAAGCTGCCGCACTTTTTGAGCAATGATGAATTAGGAACTTTGCTGGCCGCCCCCCCGACCGATGAAGCGATGGGTTTGCGCGATCGAGCGATCCTGGAAACGATGTATTCGGCCGGTTTGCGGGTGAGTGAAGTTGTCGGGATCAACGACGAAGACCTCGATCTGGAAGCAGGTCTGGTTCGGATTCGCGGCAAAGGCAAACGCGAACGACTGGCACCGCTCGGCTCCTTTGCGATCAAAGCCGTTTCCCGGTGGCTGAAACACCGGACGCTTAAGGGCGATCGTCAACGAACCTCGCCGGTGTTTGTTAACAAGTTTGGGACTCGACTAACAACCCGCAGTGTCGCTCGGATGCTCGAAAAATACCTGAAGCTGACGGGCCTAGACTTGCGGACCAGTCCTCACACGCTCCGTCATAGCTTCGCCACCCATTTGCTCGACCGCGGTGCAGACATCCGCAGCGTTCAAGAGCTGCTGGGACACAAAAGCCTGGTGACGACGCAAATTTACACGCACGTCAGCACCGCTTCATTGCGAAGCGTTTATGAGCGGGCTCATCCGCGGGCCAAACTCAAAGACAAAGCGTGACGCACAAACGTGCTGGAAAGCGAGCTTATTGCGTTACGGCGAACGAATAAAGCATGTTCTTGAGCGTGTTTTGAAACGTGTCCGACTGGCAATATAGGAGGATCCTATGTCGCGGGCCGACTTCGCTCGACGTCTCAAACACTTGCAGTTTTTCCGGTGACAGCGACAAACTGGAAGCCAAGCCAAATTGATCGATTGCCTCTTGATGCCGCAATCGGTAAACGCGGCGGGCGTTCTTCAGGGCTCGGTCAGATTGATTCGTCAGGATGGTTGCCATGGAAACCGACTGGTCAAACGCCGGATTGCCCTGATCATTGCAAAATTCTGGGGCAATGGCCGGAGCGATCAACAGCAACTTCCACTGCTTCAGGCCCGGCTGAGCGCGATGCAAATCGGCCAGGCTTGTCAGCGCCGCTTGAGCGCCCATGCTGTATCCGATCAAGATCGAATCGGAGACTCCCGCCGACTGGAAGAACTGTGATAGCCGATAACCCTCCACCACCGACCGCTCTGTTTTGATTTTGAAATCGCGAAGGGGTATGGCCGCTCTTTCCGAGGACCACGACCAGATGATAAAGCGGACGGGATGGCGATTGGGTACGCCAGCTATTCCGTTGCGATAGACGGAAAATCCACGCTCAATCGACCAACCATAATCAGTGAAATTGCCGTGCACATGCACGACGTTTTGGATGTGCGAATTGGCAGCCACTTCGGCCTTAAGGTGCTCCAAAGTCGACGGTAGAAACTTGCAACCGTCATAAACGCCGACATCAAAGCGATCAGAAACCTCACATTCGCCCATCGACCGGCTGCTCACGATCCAGATCTGATCGTGCGGTGCCGCGACGACATTGCTGCCGGGCGCAGCTAAGAACTGTTGAACCAATTCCCCACTCCGCGCGTCTTGTGCCGCCAATTCAGATCCTGCCATGCCGAAGATCAACAACGCAATGAAGGCGGCAAGACAACGGTGAATCCGCAAAAAATTTGTGATCCGGTTGAGTGACATGGGACGCTAGACGGCTGAAGATTTGGGGCAAGTGAGATTAGAAACTCTATTCATCGATCGATTGAATCTGCGGGCATTTTAAAAGGGCGGCGACAGGGCGAAATCATATCGGTCCCACACGCTGCAGATTCCAGCGCTAGTCTTGGTTAAACTTCGCATTTTTGCGATCAAAAAACGGGTGTTTTCATTGATTTTCCAATTGCACCGACCTCCTCAGGTCTGCGTTAAACGAACAACCCGTACAGACCGCACAGAATGCCGTCAAGTTCTGGAATCCAGGATCAGCAAAACGAGCCGCGGCATTTCAATTTGATAGCTGTATTGCCGAAAGGATCTCGACTGTTACGATGCCTGATTCAATAAACTCGTCCGAATCATTCGTCGATTTTCTCTTGTAAGACTTGAAACAGACCATGCACACGCACTCAGCCGATCGGCAATCGAATTTACTTCTCTCTCCTTTCGATTTGCACGGATTGCATTTGCGAAATCGAGTCGTGATGGCGCCATTGACGCGTGCTCGAGCAGGAACGACGCGAGTGCCCAATGACTTGATGGTCAAGTACTACACGCAACGGGCTTCAGCCGGACTGATTATTGCGGAGGCCACCACGATATCCGAACAGGGCATTGGTTGGGTCGACTCTCCCGGGATTTACAACGACGACCAGGTGGCGGGTTGGAAAAAGATCACGTCGTCCTTGCACGAACGCGGCACACCGATTTTTCTTCAACTGTGGCACTGTGGCCGTGCCTCTCACAGCAGTTTCCATCGGGGGCAACCTGCGGTTTCCGCTTCGGCAATCAAAATCAACGGCGATACGATTCATACACCGAACGGAAAAGAACCGTACGAAGTTCCCCGCGAGTTGGGCACTGAGGAGGTTGCTTTTGTGGTTCGTGATTACCAACTTGCAGCAGAACGCGCACTCCAAGCTGGATTTGACGGCGTGGAAATTCACGCGGCGAACGGCTACCTGATTGACCAATTCCTGCAATCGCGCACCAATGTTCGCACGGATGAATATGGCGGAAGTTTGGAAAATCGATTTCGCTTCCTGCGTGAGATTGTTGAAGCGGTAGTTCAGGAATTCCCCGCCATTCGTATCGGTGTTCGTCTTTCGCCAAACGGTAACTTCAACGACATGGGTTCATCAGATTTTCGCGAGACTTTCACCTACGCCGCCCGCGAGTTAGAAGCATATAAACTCGGTTATTTGCACGTTGTCGACGGACTTGCGTTCGGATTCCATGGTTTGGGAACGCCGATGACCCTCGCCGAATTTCGAGAGGTTTTTACCGGGCCTTTGATGGGAAACTGTGGTTACACGCGCGAGTCCGCCGAAGCCGTCATCGCTGCGGGAATCGCCGATCTGATTGCGTTTGGGCGACCGTTCTTGAGCAATCCGGACTTGGTAGAACGATTTGCGAATGGGTGGGAGTTGAACCCGGATGCTGATCCGAAAACATGGTCCGCGCCAACTGCCGAGGGGTACATTGATTTCCCAATTCACCCGGCCAATTGATCCAGCATCAGACTCGTGCCGGATCGCTTCAAAACGGTGAATTTATCGTTGGAAAGAGCGCGCCCGGCAGGACTCGAACCTGCAACCCCTGGTTCCGAAGACCAGTGCTCTATCCATTGAGCTACGGACGCGAATGAACTGATTTTGTGTTAAAAAACCGTTAAAACTTTGAGGATTATGGAGCAAACCGTTGGAGTTGGCAAGCGGTTTTCTATTCCGGCGCCGCCCTTCGAGCGATTTACGTTTGGAGAAAAATCGCGATCGTTCACGGAAAATGGTTGCATTCATGTGTTGAAGTGATCGTGGCTGGCGATCCCTTTTCCAAATCTCTTGTGGACGTTGACGAATCGGGTTGACCGGTGTGAAGCTGGGTTGTGATCACAAGTTGCCAACAGGTTCGCTTGGCGGTTGTCCGTTCAAAAGCCCTGTGATTGTTTACTGGTCTGCAGGTTGCGGTGCTTGTGTGTCAATTTGTACCGAGAAAGTTGCTTGGGAAAAGTTCGTTAGAATTGCCGGATTGACTGGAGAAAGCGATGAAAAAGCCCGAATTAATACGCTTTCCAGAAAATTGTTTCGGGGGTCCTTGAGTTTCCTCGGGGTACGGGTATATTGACCCGAGGAGTGAACGAGAGGACGAGTCGCAAGACTGTTGGCAGGCTTGGAAAAAACTTTCCAAATGCCCTTTACAGGGGCGAACCAGCCGATAGAATGTTCAACTCGCTGAAAACGAAATGACTCACTGCTTGAGCATTTCTATTTCAAGGTTTAGGATGGCTTTTGTTCAGTTGACTTTTTCAGTTGACATCGGCCAGGTCTCATTTTTTGACTTTTCGTCAAATGACTGAGGGTTGGTCGCTTTCAACTGAAAGCGGTTCTGGCTAGTTCCAGAGCGAATGATCTTTGACAATTAGTTTGTGATAATCGATGGCATCTAGCAGCAATGCGAATGGGGATGGCTTCGGCCTGAACCGCAACATTGTTGTTTTACACCACTCTTATGTTAGCGTCTGTGATGAAGTTAGTCTGTTTGACTGGCTTTTGTCGCAAAGTACAAAGCAAAGAATGAATATATCGTTACCAAGTTGATTTAGTAGCAACAAACGATTCGATTCCGAGTGAGCTGGTCGCGAAAGCGGGTTTGCGAGCGAGGGTTGAATATTTGTGGTCAAGCTATTAAGGGCGCATGGGGGATGTCTAGGCATCAGAAGGCGATGAAGGGCGTGGAAGTCTGCGAAAAGCTTGGGGTAGTTGACAAACAAACATTGATCCCGAGATACCCGAATTAGCACACACTGAATTCATAGGTGTGTTGCGGCCAACCCGGAGAACTGAAACATCTTAGTACCCGGTGGAAAAGAAAGAAAAATTCGATTCCGTCAGTAGCGGCGAGCGAAGGCGGAAGAGCCCAAACCGTGGAGGTTTCCTCTGCGGGGTTGTAGGACCTTTCACATGAGAAGAGTTCTGGTTAGTGGAATGGCGTGGAAACGTCAACCATAGGGGGTGAAAGTCCCGTACACGAAAACTTCGAACCTCTCGAAAGGCACCTGAGTAAACCGAGTCACGTGAAACCTCGGTTGAATCTACGGAGACCATTCCGTAAGGCTAAATACTCTCTGATGACCGATAGTGAAACAGTAGCGCGAGCGAAAGATGAAAAGAACCCCTTTTAGGGGAGGGAAAGAACCTGAAACCATGTGCCTACAAGCTGTCGGAGCACGTTAATGTGTGACGGCGTGCCTTTTGCATAATGATCCGGCGAGTTATCGTCAACGGCTCGGTTAAGGCCTTCAGGGCCGGAGCCATAGGGAAACCGAGTGTTAAGAGCGCGAATGTCGTTGGCGGTAGACGCGAAACCTTGTGATCTACCCATGGGCAGGTTGAAGCGCGGGTTAAACTGCGTGGAGGACCGAACTCACTTGGGTTGAAAACCGAGGGGATGACCTGTGGGGAGGAGTGAAAGTCTAATCAAACTGGGAGATAGCTCGTTCTCTCCGAAATATCTTGAGGGATAGCCTTGAGACAACTATGCATCGGGGGTAGAGAGACTGAATCGGATGAAGGCTGTTCCAACGGTACTTCACTGAACCAAACTCCGAATACCGATGTAACTATCTCAGGAGTGAGTCTACGAGGGATAAGCTTCGTGGTCGAGAGGGAAACAACCCAGACCATCGGCTAAGGTCCCAAAGTTATACTCAGTCACTAAGGAAGTTAGATTGCTGAGACAGCCAGGATGTTGGCTTAGAAGCAGCCACCATTTAAAAAGTGCGTAATAGCTTACTGGTCGAGCAATCTTGCGCCGATAATGATCGGGAGTAAGTATAACACCGAAGCCGTGGATTTGCCGAAAGGCAAGTAGTAGGAGAGCGTTGTATGGGAGATACAAGCCGGACGGAAACGACCGGTAGCGGCCCATACAAGTGATTATGCCGGAATGAGTAACGATAAAACAGGTGAGAATCCTGTTCGCCGAAAGCCTAAGGTTTCCTGGGGAAGGTAAATCCGCTCAGGGTTAGGCGGTTCCTTAGTTCAGGCCGAAAGGCGTAGACGATGGACAGCAGGTTAATATTCCTGCCCCAACGTGTGGAGCGATGGAGGGACGGCAACCAGATTGTGAGCGTAACGACTAGAAATGTTCGTGGAGGACATTGAGATGGAGGGATGGCAAATCCACCCTCATAATTCAAGGTGTTCGACCGACCGGCTTGACTGGGAAGTTACATGAAGGTTGTCCAAGAAAAGCTTCTAAGCTTTGAAGCACGTTGACCGTACTAAAACTGACACAGGTAGGCGAGACGAGTAGTCTCAGGCGCTCGGGAGAACGGTGGTTAAGGAACTCTGCAAAATGACCCCGTAAGTTCGCGATAAGGGGTGCCGGCGCAAGCCGGCCACAGTAAATCGGCATCAGCGACTGTTTATCAAAAACACAGGACTCTGCTAACTCGTAAGAGGATGTATAGAGTCTGACGCCTGCCCGGTGTTGGTAGGTTAAGGAAGAGGGTTAGTCGCAAGACAAAGCTCGCAACCGAAGCCCCAATAAACGGCGGCCGTAACTATGACGGTCCTAAGGTAGAATTTTCTGCCCTCCGATGTGGCGACACATCGGGTTGCACTTGGCTGTATGCTGAAACACCTGAGTATCCGCTGGTACTCGCTCTGGTTCGCCAGAGCAGTCAAAATCCACGCGGTGCAGGCAATCAGCAGGAAACCTCACCTCACGGTGCGGGATCCTCAGAGACTATACGCCAGGCATCTTCCTCACCGAAGATGATGATATAGTCCGAGCTGCATGGCGACATGCAGAGGTTGACAGAAATGTTCAACCCTACTGTGCAGCGATTGTGCTGCTTCATTTGAGTTGTCTTAATCGTTGCTTCAGTTGTAACAAGTCTGAGCGAAGTTCCTTGTCGGGTAAGTTCCGACCTGCATGAATGGCGTAACGACTGGTGCACTGTCTCAACCACCGACCCGGTGAAATTGTAGCCGTGGTGAAGATGCCACGTACCCGCGGTTAGACGGAAAGACCCCATGAACCTTTACTGTATGCTGATATTGGTCTGAGATATATCTTGTGTAGGATAGCTGGGAGACTATGAGGCCGGCACGCTAGTGTCGGCGGAGTCAACCTTGAAATACCAGCCTGGCTATGTTTTAGCTCTAACATTGACCCTTGAATCAGGGCAATGGACAGTGTCAGTTGGGCAGTTTGACTGGGGCGGTCTCCTCCAAAAGAGTAACGGAGGAGTGCATAGGTACACTCAGCCTGGTTGGCAATCAGGCGTCGAGCGCAAAGGTAGAAGTGTGCTATACTGCGAGACAAATGAGTCGAGCAGTTACGAAAGTAGGTCTTAGTGATCCTGTGGTCCCGAATGGAAGGGCCATAGCTCATCAGATAAAAGGTACTCTGGGGATAACAGGCTTATCGCATCCGAGCGTCCATAGCGGCGATGCGGTTTGGCACCTCGATGTCGGCTCATCACATCCTGGGGGTGTAGAAGCTCCCAAGGGTTTGGCTGTTCGCCAATGAAAGTGGTACGCGAGCTGGGTTCAGACCGTCGTGAGACAGGTCGGTCCCTATCTGCCGTGGGCGTACGAAACTTGAGGAGATTCTTCTTTAGTACGAGAGGATTTGGAAGGACGTAGCTCTGGTGTCCCAGTTGTCACGCTAGTGGCACGGCTGGATAGCTATCTATGGAAAGGATAAACGCTGAAAGCATCTAAGCGTGAAGCCAGCTCCAAGATTAGGTTTCGTTGCACGCAAGTGCGAAAGTCCCCTTGTAGACCACGAGGTTGATAGGCCAGATGTGGAAGCGTAGTAATACGTTAAGCTTACTGGTACTAATGGACGAATGCTTGACCACATATATTCAGGTCTCTCTGCAAGCTCGCCTCAAAACGAGCATGTGGCTCTAGCATCAAGAATTGGTACGCTGTCGAAATATCACAAACTGACGTCATGAAAATTCAAGTTCGGCGGGGTGAATAAGCCCGTCGAACTTCTTCCGGTGATCTTATCGGAGTGGCCACACCTGTTCCCATCCCGAACACAGAAGTTAAGCACTCCGAGCCGATGATAGTGCCCACAAGTGCGAAAGTAGGTCTCGCCGGATTATTTAAAAACCCAAACCTTGCCGCTTCACCGCGGCAAGGTTTTTTTTTGCCCCGAAAAAGCTCGGTCAATTTCGCAATCGCCACATGTGGACGACGGCATTGTTGGACGAGGGGGTTCCGCTGGCTTTTGGTTGACAATTTTAGGGACCCGGCCAGGCAGGGGAACGGAATCCTAAAAAAACAAGTTGCCAACAGGACTTCCAGCTGTATTTTCTCGGCTATAACGAATCAGCTTAGTACTTCCGGAACCGTAGAGCGTTTAATTCTTTGGTCACGAATCCAACTACAAGAGATCCGATCTCATGAACGTCAAGCTCCAATGGTTTGTTCGCGATGGAAACAAAACTCAAGGTCCATTTACGGAAGAAGAACTTCAGCTCCTGGCGAAAAACGGAAAGATCTCGGATGCCTGCGAACTTTCGAGTCCAACCGTCACTAATGGCGAATGGCGCGGAATCGAGATCGTCCCCGGACTCGCGGATCTGATCAATGTTGATGATCGCAGATCCTTGATGCTCAAATCTGGCAACTACTCGGCGACGAAGGCCGAAAAATCTGCGTCTAAAGGTCGCCGACCAAACCAATCGGCTAGCGTACCGGGTTGGTTCAGCTGGGGTCGAGCATTCGGAGTTCTGGCGATCCTGTTGGCCCTTGTTTCATACAGTTTCTACCAACGCCCCGTTTGGACCATCGCCTGCGCCGCGTGCGCCCTGGTCGTGGGCGCGTTTGGTTTTTTTGCCTCCGCCTCCAGCGGGGGAAAAGGAATCCGTTTTTCAATCGGCGGAATCATTCTCGCAACAATCGGCCTGATCCTCGGCGGCATCACCCTCACCCTGGGAGTCCTTCGCTAGGTCAACCAACACGTGTCCCTCGATTTGAACGAAAAAACCCGCGAGATCGCGGGTTCTAAACGAGTGGTCAGGGCCGGGGTCGAACCGGCGACACATGGATTTTCAGTCCATTGCTCTACCAACTGAGCTACCTGACCGCGCGGTGAATGGACGTGAATTAACGGACTCTGAGCACCCGTTATCGCAAGCCTATTCGCTGTCGCGTAGGCTAAAATCGTAATGGCGCGAGGCTTGGCTGTCAACCGACCCGACGGGCGGCAATGAACTGATGGAACGACAAAAAAGTCCCAGTTTTTGCCGTTGTCGAGTGGTCTCCGAGTTCGTCGCCGCAAACGTGAATAACTTCATCGCACGCCCCAAATAAATGCAGACGCAATTAACTTGGTTTAACGAGTAAGGAATTCTGACGATGGCAAGCTCACGCCGGCTTTCGGCAATCATGTTTCTGTTGTTTTCATTGAACTTGGTCTTCACCAGCTTGGGTCTGGCGCAAGAACTTGCGTTCGACAAAGCCAAGATCTTCGATGAAGTTTGGACGAACGTCCGCGATCAATTTTTCGACGCTCGGGCCATCGAAGCCAACTGGGAAAAAGCCCGTGAGACTTTCCGGCCCCAGGCGATCGCGGCGAATTCCCACGACGAATTTGCCGAGGTCATGTCGCAAATGCTGAAAACACTAAATGCGTCTCACACCGCTTATTTCCCGACAATACATCCCAAGCGATTTCAACTGTTGGGAATATTTGAATTCTTGGTTCCCCCTGATCGCCATGATCTATTGGAGTTCGAATCGATTGGCTTCGATACCGAGACGATTGACGGAAAAGTTTTTGTGCGAAGCATCTATGAAGGCTTTCCGGCGGCAGAGGTTGGCCTTCGTTTTGGTGACGAAATCGTTTCGATCGACGACCAGCCTTTTCACGCGATCGAATCCTTTCGCGGAAAGCGGACGGTGACGGTTGCCTGTCGAAGATCGCGCGACGGAGCAATTGAGTCTTTATCCGTACCTGTGGCCAAGCTCAATGGCCGAACGATGTTTGAGACGTCGCTCGAAAAAAGTGCCAGAAAAATCGAACGTGACGGCAAGTCGATTGCCTACGTCCATGTCTGGAGTTACGCAGGAACAAAGTACCAGGACGCCCTACGCAATCTACTTTTGTTCGGTGATCTGAAGAGTTGTGATGCCCTGGTGTTGGACTTGCGCGACGGCTGGGGCGGGGCGAGCTTCGAGTATCTGAATTTGTTTAGCGAGCCGATCGCCGTCATGGTTTCGAAACCGCGGACGGGGGATCCCACGAATTACAGCGGCGTTTGGGGCAAGCCTGTCGTTTTGCTCACCAACGAGCGGAGCACAAGCGGCAAGGAACTTTTTTCTTATGGGTTTCAGAAATTAAAGCTCGGTGAAGTGGTCGGCACGACGACTGCAGGTGCAGTGTTGGCAGGCAAGCCCACGTTACTTTCCAACGGTGACGTGTTGTATTTGGCCGTCTCAAACATCGAGGTCGACGGGCAAAGGCTTGAGGGCAAGGGCGTTGCTCCGACAATCGAGATTGCCCGCCCAATTCCGTACGCCAATGGAGCAGACCCCCAACTGGAAAAAGCACTTGAAGTCGCGCGAGAAAAGTTACGTTAACTCAGTTTCGCGTTTCGTGTGGCGGGTGCAGGGCTCAATAGCCGGCGGCGTGGCCGTCTTTGCGCGACTCGCTGGCTCCGTAGTAGACATCGTTAACCGGGTCGTAACGAATTCCTTGATAACCGCCGAAGTTGCCACGATCGTTTCCGAATCGATGCCCTCGCGCTTTTAATGCCGCGATTACTTCTTCAGAAAAACTTTTTTCCAGTGAGACGTCACCGCCATCAGTCATCCTTTCGCCGGTCGGCTCAGAAGAACCGTTGTGCAAAATACGTGGCGCATCCCCCGCCTCTTGAATGTTCATGCCGAAGTCAACAATGTTCATGACGATTTGCACGTGGCCTTGGGGTTGAGTCGCTCCACCCATCACGCCGAAACTCAAGAAGGGTTTATCGTCCTTGGTCACGAAAGCCGGGATGATTGTGTGAAAAGGGCGTTTGCCCGGGGCGTAGGAATTGAATCTACCGGAAGTCATGTCGAACATTTCACCACGATCCTGAAGACAAAAGCCCAGATCACCGGGACACAGTCCGGAACCGAACCCGCGATAATTGCTTTGGATCAATGAGACCATATTTCGATCAGCGTCCGCGACCGTCAGGTAAATCGTATCACCCTGGAGCAACGCAGGATTTCCAGCATCGTATCGCGCGGCGGCAGTCTGGTCTTGAATCAACTTCTGTCGATTCGCCAGGTAATCGTCGGAGATCAATTCGGCGGTCGGAATTTTATTGAACGCAGGGTCCGCATAAAAAAGGGCACGGTCTTCGAACGCCAGTTTCTTCGCTTCGACAAAATAATGAACGTGCTCAGCGCTGCCGAATGGGATCTTTGAAAAGTCGTATTGCCGTAAGATCCCCAACATTTGCAACGCGGCGATTCCCTGGCCGTTGGGTGGAAGCTCCCACACCCGGTAGCCACGGTAATCCACGGACACGGGCTCGACCCATTCGCTCTTGTGTTCGGCCAAATCCTCGTAAGAAAGGTAGCCACCATTTTCCTGCATATAGGCTGCGATTTTTCGAGCGATGTCCCCTTTGTAGAATTCGTCGCGGCCGCCTTTTGCAATTTTTTCCAAGGTCGCCGCCAGCCGCGGATTGGCAAACAACTCGCCTTTCTTTGGGGCTTTTCCATTGGGCAAATAGGTGTCAGCAAAACCTGGAAAACGGCTCAACCGTCGGCTCGCGTTCCAATAGTAGGCAATCAACTCGGAAACCGGGAAGCCCTCGCGCGCGTAGCCAATCGCAGGCTGAAGCACTTGATCCATGGGCAGCTTGCCAAAGCGTTGATGCAGTTCGAACCACCCGTCCACACAACCCGGCACGGAAACCGGAAGCGGTCCGAGTGATGGAATCGTTTTGGCGTTGGCCTTGGCCAATTCGGCCTGCAGTTTTTCGAAGGTCAACGATTTTGGAGACCGGCCGCTGGCGTTTAGGCCGTACAGTTTTTTATCAGCATTGATCCAGACAATCGCGAACAGGTCGCCACCGATCCCGTTCCCCGTCGGCTCCATTAGTCCCAATGTGGCGTTCGCTGCAATTGCCGCGTCGATTGCATTGCCGCCGCGGCGCATGACGTCCAAGGCGACTTGTGTTGCGAGCGGTTGACTCGTGGCCGCCATCGCATGCTTGGCAATTACTTCAGACCGCGTGGCAAAGGGTTTGCCTGTAATACGATCTTGGCCCACAATCGGGGACGAAACAAAAACGAAAGCCAAACAAATGAAAATAAATCCTAACGTTCGCATCGTGGTTGCCTTTTGGAAAAAGCGTTGGGATATACGCTCTG
>JBEBGH010000281.1:0-7119 GCA_040081565.1 Pirellulaceae bacterium | reverse complement strand
GTCCCATTGCCGCTGCACCTGACTTGTTCCAGTTCCTCTCTCGCGATACCAACCCACTGTGAGAATGATTCATTGGCGAACAAAATTCTGTGATTTTGATCGATCGCATAGACAGGTTGCTGGGCGGACTCCAAGAGGTGGAAAAAATTGGATTTCGGATTTCGCGGGCGAGGCATTGATAGTTCCGACCGAAATTCTTGGCCACCGGAGGTGCTGGGTCTAAATTGGGTATCACGCCCCTGCACTTTTTAGCACCAGCTTTGTTATAACTTCAGTGTAACTGATTTGGTCAAAATGCAGCGTACAAAGCTCCCCAAAGTGTCTGTTCAAGCGTGTCGTACAGTCGACACATCCGGAACAAGCAGGTCGCTGCAGTTAGGCCATATCCCTGATTTTTCCGAACGGTGATCGATGACCCGCGTTCCCCTCGTTTCTAACACCCCCGTCCCTCAAGAGGACGATCCGAACCTGCGTCCCGCGGCGATCAGCCAAATGATTGGTCAACGTGACGTCATTGAGCGACTTCGGATTGCCATCGACGCGACCAAGCGGCGAGGCGAAACGCTGGGCCATATTTTGTTTGATGGTCCACCGGGTTTAGGAAAAACGACTTTCGCCCATTGCATCCCGCACGAACTGAACGTTCCGATCGATTTTCTGAGCGGACCGACATTGAAGGCTCCCAAGGACATCGTGCCGAGCTTGACGAATCTCCAAGCCAAACAGATTCTCTTTATCGATGAGATCCATCGAATCCCCAAGGCGGTGGAAGAGTATTTGTATACGGCAATGGAGGATTTTCGCATCGACCTGATCCTGGGCGAAGGGCTAAACGCTCGCACCCATAATTTCAAGCTTAAGCCGTTTACACTGATTGGTGCCACCACTCGAGCCGGGATGTTGACGGGGCCGCTCCGTGACCGCTTTCAAATTCGGGAACATCTCGACTTTTATAGTCTGCAGGAACTCACCCAGTTGATTCAACGGAACGCCCAAAAGCTTAAGGTCGAGATCGCGAACGACGCCGCCGAGTTTATTGCGTTGCGAAGTCGCGGGACTCCGCGGATTGCCAACAATCGTTTGCGTTGGGTTCGCGACTATGCTCAGAGCCGCGCGGACGGGACGATTAGTTTGGCCGTTGCTCTCGACGCTCTGAAAATGGCCGGAATTGATGATTTGGGACTCGACCGTCAGGATCGAAGGTATCTGGAAACGATCGTCCGCGTTTGTGGTGGTGGCCCTGTCGGCATTGAGTCGATTGCGGCAACCATGAACACCTCCAGTGATACGCTAGAAGACGAAGTCGAACCTTTCTTGCTTCGTTCCGAGTTGATTTTGCGTACGCCACGCGGCCGAGTTGCCACGGCGAAAGGGTTCCAGCACTTGAACGTCGACCCTCCATCAGACGGCCAAGGCAAACTATTTGATTAGCGTCGCGGACCGCAAATTGACGCACGGCTGGATTTTTCGTTTGCCCAGAAAATCAATTCGTACCCCCTCGATGAGAGGAATCAAATTCCGTTAAACTGTCTGCTCGTGAAGCTGTTTTTCCTATGCCAAGCGTGAGGTGTCGTTTTGGGCAAAATCGGATTCTTGTTTCCAGGTCAGGGAGCTCAAACGGTCGGAATGTGCAAAGACCTGTTTGATGCAATGCCCACAGTAAGGCAACTCTTCGCCGATTCTGCGAAAATCTTGGGTTACGATTTGGCACAAGTTTGTTTTGCTGGGCCTGCGGAAAAGTTGGACAGCACGGTTTACAGTCAGCCGGCCTTATTTGTTTGCAGTTTGGCAGCAATTGAAAAACTGAAGGCGGAACAACCAGCCATCGTCGAGGCCTGTGCCGCGACGGCAGGTTTAAGTCTGGGCGAGTACACAGCACTGGTATTTGCTGGAGCATTAAGTTTCGACGACGGGTTAAAAGTAGTTCAGCAACGTGGCGAAGCGATGCAGGCGGCCGCCGATGCGATTCCCAGCACGATGCTGAGCGTACTGGGAATGGAGCGTGCGAAGATCGAGCAGCTTTGCGAGGAAGTGATTAAGCCGGGCGAGGTCTTGCAGATCGCCAACGTTCTTTGCCCAGGGAACATCGTCGTCTCGGGTGATTTGGCGGCTTGCGAACGGCTTGCTCCGGTCGCCGAAGCATCAGGCGCGATGCGCACCATTCGGCTGGCCGTGGCAGGAGCTTTCCATACTCCAATCATGCAACCAGCGGTTGATCGGCTTGCAAAGGTCCTCGAACAAGTCAATTTGCAGACACCTCGGATTCCGGTTTACTCCAATGTCGATGCCAAGTCGCATCGCGATCCGAACGAGATTCGAAAACTCTTGGTTCGCCAAGTTTGCTCTCCGGTGCTGTGGGAAGATTCCATGATGGCGATGCTGGGTGACGGTATCGATCACTTTTACGAAGTCGGACCGGGTCGAGTGTTGCGCGGCTTGATGAAACGAATTTCGCGGAAAATTCCCTGTGAAGGCGTCGTCGACCTTTAGAGTAAAAATCAAAACCAGGTTAGGTTCGCACACGAAGAGATTCTTAACGAAAGTAGAAAATGAGTCTGGAATCATTGAAAGTTGACTTGTCAGGACAAACGGCAATTGTCACGGGAGCATCACAAGGCCTTGGCCGTTCGATTGCGATCGCGCTAGGAGCTTCGAAAGCTCGCGTGGCTTGTGTGGCTCGTAACGCAGCCAAACTGGCGGACACCGTCGCAGCGATCAAAGCAGCTGGCGGTGACGCAGAGGCATTCAGTTGCGACGTTAGCCAACGTGAGAGCGTCGAAAACGTCATCGACTCAGTGGCTGACGGTTGGGGGCGGCTTGATATCATGGTGAACAATGCCGGGATAACTCGCGACACACTATTGCCGGCCATGAGCGACGAGCAATGGGATGATGTTATCAACACAAACCTTCGCGGCGCGTTTTTATTCTGTCGGGCGGCCAGCCAACGAATGATGCGGGCCCGATACGGCAGGATCATTAATATCTCCAGTGTTTCTGGGTTGATCGGAAACGCCGGGCAGACGAATTACTCGGCGTCCAAAGCCGGTTTGATTGGTTTGACCAGAAGCTTGGCGAAAGAATTGGCCAAACGAAAGGTCACGGTGAATGCCGTTGCTCCCGGATTCATCGAAAGCGAAATGACTCAGGCTTTAGGAGATGCCGTTTTGGCCGAGGTCAAGAAGCGAATTCCAGCCCAGCGGTTGGGGACGGGTGACGACGTTTCTGCGTGCGTTCTATTCCTTGCGAGCCCTGCCGCGAGCTATGTAACTGGGCAAACCTTGACGGTCGACGGAGGTATGATCTGCTAGGTTGGGCCATTTTCGGCTATTTTGGCGCTTTTTGGCCACATGCCTTGACCCTGTTTGTGGATATTGTCTATCTTTATTCGCAATCGATCACGATTCAAAGAGCCAGTTTTGAGTCTTCGGAACCAAAACCGGCTTTCGTTGTTTGTTGGAAAGACACACCAAGAAAAAAGGAGGCCGATTTTATGCCATCGGTCGAATCAAGAGTAATTGACATTGTCGCCGAGCAGTTGGGTGTAGAGCGAGAAAAAATCAAACGCGAGTCAAACTTTGTTAATGACTTGGGCGCTGATTCGCTGGATACCGTCGAATTGGTGATGGAACTCGAAGAAGAGTTCGATATCAAGATTCCCGACGAGGCCGCGGAGAAAATCCAAACGGTAGGTCAGGCGATTGCCCACATCGAAGAACAATCGGTTGATAAGTAGTTCCTGTTCCTGACTCTTAAACTTAACGAAGTGCTTTAGCAATGAAGCGACGAGTTGTCGTCACCGGTTACGGAATCGTCAGTCCCTTGGGCTGCAAGGTTGATGAATGCTGGCGGCGAATTCTGGCAGGGGAGTCTGGAATCCATCGACTTACAGTCATTGACCTTTCAGAATTGAAGGTCACGATTGGCGGAGATGTTACCGATTGGACTTGCAATGATTACCTGGACCAGCATGCCATCAATCGCATCGATCGGTACGCTCAATTTGCAATAGCGGCAGGTACCGATGCCATTCGGGATGCGAAGCTGGACACATCCGGCGATACCAGCCGAATCGGGGTCGTGCTTGGATCAGGAATTGGTGGTTTGCCAACCATTGAAGAACAAGTGGTACGGCTCATACAAAAAGGTCCTGGGCGGGTCTCGCCGTTTACGATCCCCAAGCTCATGCTCAACGCGGGCGGTGGGAATTTGGCGATCCATTTTGGTTTGCGTGGGATCAACTACTCGGTCGCGACTGCCTGCGCCAGCGCAGCTAATGCGATGGGCAACGCCTTCATGCACATTCGCGATGGACTTTGTGATGCCATCGTTACGGGCGGTGCCGAAGCCGCCATCACGCGGATCGGAGTTAGTGCCTTTCAGAACATGCGAGCGTTGTCGACTCGCGCTGGAGACCCAGCTCTGGCCAGCCGTCCTTTTGATGCAGAACGAGACGGTTTCGTTTTCGCCGAAGGAGCTGGGTTATTGATTTTTGAGGAATTGGAATTCGCGAAAAAACGTGGTGCTAATATCCTGGCAGAAGTTGTAGGTTTCGGCTCAACCTGTGACGCCGGGCATATTACTGCTCCCGATGAAACCGGCAGCGGTGCTGCAGCTGCGATGGCCGCAGCACTTCTTGACGCCAAAATTCAACCGTCAACGATCGATTACATCAATGCCCATGGAACCAGCACCCCGCAAGGAGACAAAGCGGAAACGTTGGCGATCAAGACTGTCTTCGGAAAATCTGCCTACGATCTTTCGATCAGTAGTACGAAAAGCCAATTGGGACATTCTTTGGGAGCCAGTGGCGGCTTGGAACTGATTCTGTCAATCAAAGCCATGTTGGAATCGCAAGTCCCTCCAACGATCAACTTGACGAACCCAGATCCCGATTGCGACCTTGATTACACGCCGATCAAACCTAAATCGCGGGAACTCAATTACGCGATGAGCAACAGTTTTGGTTTCGGTGGCCACAACGCATCAATCATTGTGAAGAAATTCGCCGGTTGATCATTCTTCTGTAGTCCGCTCAGTTACCGTTCTTTAGATTTCTCTTTAATTTCTGCACCAAATCGTATTGGTTCGGTGTGAGCGGGCTCAATAACGAATCGGGCAATACGGTATTGGCGTCGATTGTCGCAGTCAGATTTCCCTCGCCGAAGGAAGCTCCGATCAAAGAGGCACCAGAAAAATCGGTTCCGTTCAATCGTGCTCCTGCCAGGTTCGCTCCCTCCAGGTCGGCGTCGACAAATTTTGCTTGTGAGAGGTCCGCTCCCTCAAAATGGGCATTGGAGAGATTCGCAGTCGAGAAATCGGCCCCCAGCAGATTTGCATTCCGGAAATTGCCATCACGCAACAAGGCTCCGCGGGCTTTCAAACCTGCTAATTCCCGTTGGCTGCAATCGATGCTGCGCAGGTCTTTACCAGTAAAATCGCGTTGCTCGATGAGTTGACCCGCCGTTCGGCGGTCGAGCGTGGGAGCCATGTAGCGCTCTTCGGCCCACGGATCGGCGTTGTTGTGATAACCCGATTCAGCTTCCCAGAATCCTAGCTGGTCTCGTTCGAGTAGCTGAATTTGCGTCAGCCATTTCACGCTTTTATAAAAATAGCGTCCGGGCACAATGTTTCGAAGCGGACCGCCATGCTCCATCCCTAGGGGTATTCCATCGACATGAGTGGCAACAATCGTACGGGAGTCTACTGCAATCGACAGGGGCAATGAACTGCTGTGATTACGCGTAGAGCGAGAAACGAACGAGATGAACCTGGCTTCCTCTTTAACCCCAGCCGTTTTTAATAGGTCACCAAGCAAAATTCCGGAAACCGGAACATCCAGTTTGGACCAACGAGTCACGCAGTGAATGTCGACCGTGAGATCTGTATGTGGAAAGCGGGCTAGGTCGTCCAAACCGAGAGTGAGCGTTTGGTTGATCGCTCCGGTAATGCTTAATGACCAAGGTTCCGCGGACGGGGCGGGTAGTCGTTCACCGATGACCGGCCATTTTCCCTGAGCCACTAACTGTTGCCCGGGTGGCATTTTCGGCTTATTCGTTTGGTTCATGGTGTCATCGTTTTGATAGCTGAACTGTCTTAAAAGAGATACAAATCGATTGTGTCAAACGTTGGAAAGGTGGAAGAAATCCACGTTTTTTGGCCTTAGTGTAGCGCAATAAAAATTGGCATGCAACCTGCATTAGAGTTCCGATACGTTTACAATCCGCGGTTCGTCTTCGAGGGCGATGCGGCGAGACAAGTCCCCCCAATGGTTTGAGGAGTTAGAAAATGATTCGGTTAAGTGCATTCTTTGTCGCCATGTGTGTCTTTGCTATTTCGGCAAACACCGCTTCTGCCCAACATGGTCATCATCACCACCATCATGGGGGTGGATCCAATACAGCAATCAGTATCGGATTTGGCAATGGTGGTGGGTTCAGCTACGGACGGGGAATCTATGGCGGCGGTTTCGGATACGGAGTTCCTGTCGCTCCCGTTTACAATTACGGATACGGTTACCCTGCTTATGGTGGCGGCTATGGCTACGGTGTTCCAGCTCCAGTCTATCGCCCAGTGTACCCAGGTTACGGCTATGGTTACGGACGCGGCTGCGGCGGTGGTGGAGTCATCATCGGCTGGTAGTCTGACAAAAACATTGCGACGCGATGAGCCGAGGGGCTCATCGCGTTTTTTTGTAAAAAAAGGCCCGCGATTACCGCGGGCCTTGAGAATCTGCAATAGTTAAAACAGCGCCTGCTTAAGGGTCGTCGCTGTCCATATTGATCGCTTCCATGACTTTGGTGTTTCGTTCAATTGCCAACACCGTCGTCCGTTGCTGCGAGCCATCCCGGCTACACGCGACCACCGGCAGAACTTGCCGTTTATCTGGAAACTCCATGCGAATGGAGAAGTTTCCATCGGGATCGACTTTCACGGGCTCGCCGGCCAAGGTGACACTGGCACCCGGGCTCGCCACACCATAAATGACCATTTGAGCATCGACTTCAAAAGGAAATTCAAGGTAATGATCGAGGAGTGCGGCGTGGTTTGGTCCGATGGCAAGCATCGGTCGTTTGAGCTTCTCTTCGAAGACTTCTTTAAGGTCGTTGTTCTCTGAGA
>JBEBGH010000280.1:0-7121 GCA_040081565.1 Pirellulaceae bacterium | reverse complement strand
ACCGTCAAAACCCGTCTTTTTTGGCATTTTCTTGATTTCAACCCCTAATTCAAGGGGGGGCTTTACGAGTCTGGCTGCGGTGCCGGTCGAGCGTTAACGGAATTTTTGGGCTGCCGTCACCGCCAGTTCATCGCAGCGCTCGTTTTCCGGATGCCCACTGTGGCCGGCAACTCGCGTGTATTTGAGACGATGTTTATGCACGAGGGCATCGAGTTGACGCCAAAGGTCGTCGTTCTTGACGGGAATCAATTTCCCTTTTTCTTTGCGATGCCAATTGTTGGCCTTCCAACCGGCCATCCATTCGCTGATTCCCTTGCCGACATAAACACTGTCTGTGAACAGCTCCACGTAGCAGGGACGTTTTAGGCGGGCAAGGCCCTCGACCACGGCCTGCAGTTCCATCCGATTGTTGGTCGTCACGGCTTCGCCACCCGAGGCCTCGATTTCTTTACCCGTGGCCAAATGCCTGAGGATTAAACCCCAACCGCCTGGGCCGGGATTACCGCTGCAGGCTCCGTCCGTGAATAGATGGACCTCAATCTTCTGAGAAATCGACATGAAAACTTTCGCAACTTTCGACTAATTGGCGTCGGAGATGGGTGGAGGAGTTTGTGTCAGTCCCGCCAATTCTTCGTCTGAAGGTTGAGGCGTCTGGCTGGCTCGCGCGAAGTCAATTCGCGGCACTTTTGCCAATTCTTCCAAAGCGCGGGAAACCTCCGACGTCTGCTTTCGTTGCAACTGGGCGTTCCAAGGAAGTCGAACGGAAAATGTACTGCCCTTCCCGACCTCGCTGGAGACGTTGACTGAACCGCCCAAGAGCATGCACAATTCCCGCACGATGGACAATCCCAGTCCCGTGCCGGCTACCTCGCGCGTCAATGAATTATCGCCGATCGCGGCAGGGCCTTGTCTGAATTTTTCGAAAATGACACTGCGATCCGACTCGGGAATCCCAATCCCGGTGTCCTCCACCTCCAACACCATTTCATCTCCGTCGCGCAACGCGGCAACGCGAATTCGTCCGCCTTCTGGCGTGAACTTGATGGCGTTGGATAGCAGGTTGATCAAGATCTGACGAATCTTGACTTGGTCTTGAAAGGCGTCGGGCAAATCGGGTTCGATTTCCGAATACAAATTGATGTTCTTGTCTTCCGCCAGTTTGCGCACGATATCACAGAGTTCGATGATGAGTTGCTGAACCTGGAAATGGGTGGGGTTCGTTTCCATTTTCCCGGCCTCCAATTTTGCGAGGTCGAGTAAGTCATTGATCAAATCGAGTAGCAATCGACCAGACCGATGAATATTGTTGGCGTAGCGTTTTTCCCGGCCTTCGAGCGAACTGGAACCGCCCAGAATTTCGGAAAAGCCAATGATACTGTTGAGTGGCGTTCTGAGCTCGTGGCTCATGTTGGCGAGAAACTCACTCTTGATCTGGTTCATTTCGTGAAGTTTCAAGTTGAGTTTTGCTTGCTCGTCAACTTTGTTATCCAAGTCACGGTTCGTGTCCTGGAGTTCCTTCTGGGTGTCGAGCAAGTGTCGCAACATTTTGTTAAAGGATCTGCTCAAGTCCTCGAACTCGTCTCCCGTCAGCAGGTCGCTTCGCACGTCCATACGCCCGTGGATGACCTCCTCGGCGACATCCCGAAGATGTTTTAGCGGCTTCACGATCACATATCGGACGATGAGGTACAGGGCCAACATGGAAAGAAACGCCGTTACGATCGCGACTGCCAACAAAATCGCACGCGACCGATTGATCGATTGTTTGGCCAATTGGTACGGCAGTTTCAGACGAATGAAAACGACCGGTTCCTCGTTGATCGCATTGAGCGCGTCCTGTGTGATCGCCTCATTCCGTTTCGATTCTTCGGTGGACATGGCTTGGAGGACGCGTGAGTCCTTGAGAAAGTGGCAGGCCATGCAACTTTCTGGAAAGAGGACCGGTTCGTAGTAGGCGTACCAATTGTCTTCTAAAAACTGATCGGGAAAGATTTTGTTTTGAGGATCGATTTCTATCGGCTTGGACAACTCAACGGGTTTATTCAGCAGCCTTGCGACTTCATGGGCCGACTGCTGATCACGAAATGCATCCTCCAAGCCCTTGAGTAGTGCCCGTTCGCGCTCATCGTCGACGACCTTTGCATTGTCGAGTTGCCAACGCGATCTTTTTTCTGACAGCATCAGAACGGTTGCATCGATGGACCGATCTCTGGACATCTCTTCCAAGGCCTTATCGATCAATTCTTTGTTGCCCTCCACATTCTCTCGAAATTGGATTTTCAAGAAATGGAGTCGGAGCAAATACGCTTCGATATCCGAACTGGCCTTCGCTCGTGTTGTCTCAATGATTTGCCGTTCGGTGATGCGATTTACCGAGAGGAAAGCGCCAGCGATCAATGCCAGCAGACTGATGCCGAACAAGATTCGGATCTTGCGCTCAAGGCTGGTTTCGCCCAAGACTCGCTTGATCGTTGTATAGGCCATCCGCAATTCAGGCGGGTTCAACCGCGGTCCGGGTCGGACGTCTTGAGGGCAAAAGAACTCGTTGATCGGGGCAACGCAATTTACAGAACAGCATTGTAACAAGAATCGCGGAAAACTCCTCGGCGAGTTTCCTCTGTTTTGGCTATGCCAATTCAGTTATCTGCCGGTCCTCTTTGTCGCTGTCGTTAGACAATCTGGACATTTTCGCGGATAATGAACTGTTAGCCTGTAAGGTCGTCCAGCAACGTTGTTTAGTCTACTCCGGTTCTTCTCTACCCGACGGAATCATGTCGAAACAAACAAACATCCGCAAAAAACCTCCGACATCCGTCGACGCCGTGGTCCCCAAGAAACCCGTTGGCATCCCAATGGTACTGGGATTATTGATCATTGCCATTGTGATTGGCGGACTCGTCTTATTACTGAGCAAACCGACCGCCGTTGAAAACAAATCCGCGGACTCGAAAGCTTCGGATTCCAAGTCAACCGAGATTGAGCAGCCCATTCGGTCCGCCAATTACAAACCTCGCGAGACGATCGACGACTCCGGCTATGCCTCCATTTTTGAAATCGTGGAACCGTGGCCGACTGGCACTTCGCTGCTGGATATCAGCAAACGATTCAAGGGAGCCGCCAAGCGCAGAATCGGATCGCTCGATCGGCTACTGGCTCAGCCGAACACGACCGAGATTGACCAAATCGTCAACGAATTCGCCAAGGCTCGTTTCTTTAATTTTGACGGCGAAGTTGACAAAGCCTACGAGTGTTTGATCCGCGTCCGCAAACTGATGGAGAAAAACCCGGAAATCGCCGAGACGGATTTGTTCACTGTGATCTACTACCAGGGCGTGACGGCATTGCGTAAAGGCGAAAATGAAAATTGCATCATGTGCCGCGGCGAAAGTTCCTGTATTTTGCCGATCGTCCCCGCCGCTCAACACACCAATCGCGCCGGATCAGAATTGGCGATCAAACACTTTACTGAATACCTGAAACAATTCCCCGATGACATGGAGGTCAAATGGCTGCTGAACATTGCCCACATGACTCTCGGCGAATATCCGGACAAGGTGAATCCGGACTACCTCGTGCCGATCGAACACTACGCCGACAACGGGCACTCCATCGGCAAGTTTCGAGATATTGGGGCGATTGTGGGCGTTAATCGTTTTAATCAGGCCGGGGGCGGAATCATGGAAGATTTCAACAACGACGGGTTGCTTGACGTCGTGGTGACTTCGTTTGATCCGACCCAAGTCATGGGTTACTTTCAAAACAAAGGTGACGGGACGTTTGAGGACCGCACGACAGCGGCTGGACTGACCGACCAAGTCGGCGGGTTGAATTGCATGCAGACCGATTACAACAACGATGGCTGGATGGACGTCTTTATCGTGCGTGGCGCGTGGCTGACAAAGGAATACGCCATGCGGCCAACTCTACTGCGCAATAATGGCGACGGCACGATGACCGATGTCACCGAAAGCGCGGGGATGGGAGAACCGGTGAACTCGATCGCCGCGGCTTGGGCGGATTACGATAACGATGGTTGGCTAGATGTTCTGGTTTGTTGCGAACGGCAATTCAATCGACTTTATCGCAACAATGGAGATGGGACTTTCGAAGAAAAATCGGCCTCTGCAGGTCTGGCAGGAAGCGGGGAGTTCTTCGCCAAGGGTGCAGCCTGGATCGACTACGACAACGATGGCTGGCAAGACTTGTTCATCAACCATCTCTCAGCCGAAGGCGGCCAGTTCTTTCGCAACAACAAAGACGGTACGTTTTCGCGGGTCACATCCGAAGTCGGAATCCGCGGACCTGTTCTCGGTTTTGCCTGCTGGGCTTGGGATTACAACAACGACGGCTGGCTGGATATCTTTGCCACCAGTTACGACCGCACGCTTAAAGACTTGGCGATGGACCTCTCGGGACGTGCGCATTCGGCCAACTCGGGCCGTTTGTATCGCAACAATGAAGGCAAAGGCTTCAAAGACGTCTCTCTCGATGCGGGATTGGCAGGTTGCTATGCCACGATGGGGAGTAACTTTGGTGATCTGAACAACGACGGCTGGCTGGATATGTACTTGGGAACCGGAGAACCCAATTTGTCGGTGCTGGTGCCTAACCGGATGTTTGTTAGCAACCAAGGCTCAAACTTCCTCGATGTCACTGCCTCGTCTGGCACTGGCAATTTGCAAAAAGGACACGGCGTGGCCATCGGAGATTGGGACTGCGATGGAAACAATGATATTTTTATTGAAATGGGTGGAGCGGTTAACGGCGACAAGTACCACAATATTCTCTTCCAAAATCCCGGTCATCCGGACAACACCTGGTTGACCATTAAACTGGTGGGGCAGAAAACCAACCGCGCGGCGATTGGAGCCCGAATCAAGATCGTCACTAAGGGCCCGAACCCACAGACGATTCACCGCCTGGTTTCATCCGGCAGCAGTTTCGGCGGAAATCCGTTGCAACAAACCATCGGGTTGGGAACCGCGGAGGGAATCGAATCGCTGGAAATCAGCTGGCCCACAAGCGGCACCAAACAAGTCTTCGAGAATGTTCCGCTGCGTACAAAACTGGAAATCACCGAGTTCGCCGAATCGTTCCGCGAGATTCCGTGTCAGCCCATCAAATTTACTGAAAAATAGAAGGGCGATCAAACCAGCAGCACACCGATAATGGATAGGGACATCACAATAGCTATCGCGACGAAAAAAATAATAAAGCCAGCGACGAGGCCCCGAAACATGTTTTCGATCCCACCGGTCAACAAGCCAATGCTTGCTCCCAAGGCCAACGTTGTCAACATGACGATCGAAAGGATCCCGCCGAGATTATTATTGTCTTTGCCGTAGATGTTCGGCGCCACTGCGCAGACAACAGCTATCAGCATTGTCAAAAGTAATAATCTGGCAATCGTTGTTTGCGGTGGCTTCTCTGGTTGGCCAGTGTACATGAATATCCTGGTTCAGCTTACAACATGTCTTGTGGATCAATATCTACGATCCATTGTAAGTCGTCGATCGGTTCGATGTTGGCCGTTGCCGATTCAATGACTCTTTGCAAATCGACTTCGCGGTCCGCGATCAACAACAGGTGAAAGCGATAATTGCCTTTCAGCTTTTCCACGGGAGCGGGTGCGGGACCAAGCACCTTCAGTTCGACACCGTGACGCTGCTGTGATTCTTGAATCAGCTGGGCGACTTGTACGCAAAAAGCGTGGGCGAGTTTGACCGCTGGACTGCGCACGACAATCCGAGCGAGTTTGCCGTACGGCGGGAAGTTCGCTTGCTCGCGAATCGGCAACTCGTAGTTGGCGAAACTCAAGTAGTCGTGGCGCGTTGCGGCGACAATTGCCGGGTGCTCGGGTGAAAACGTTTGCACCAGTACCCGACCGCCCTTGGGGCCTCGTCCGGAACGACCGGCAACCTGTGTGACCAGCGCAAACGTTCGCTCCGCTGCGCGGAAGTCCGGAAAGTGCAACGCGGAGTCGGCATTCACAACGCCCACTAACGTCACGTTGGGGAAGTCCAGTCCCTTGGCAATCATCTGCGTTCCCAACAAGATTTGAATTTCCTTGTTTCGAAACCGCGCCAGGGTGGCCTCGTGACTCCCAGGGCGCCTCATCGTGTCAGTGTCCATCCGCTCGCAAACGAGATCCGGAAAAACAGACCGAATGTAATCCTCCAGCCGTTGCGTTCCCAATCCGGAAAACTTGATCGCGTTGAATTCGCACTTGGGACAAACGTCGGGCGTTTCCGTCTGGTGATCACAGTAATGACAAGCCAGTCGCATCCCCTCGCGGTGATGGGTCATCGGGATCGAACAATCCGGACAGTAAATGACTTCACCACATTTCGGACATTGCACGCGCGTTGAATAACCGCGACGATTGAGCAGCAGAATGACTTGGCCGCCATCACTCGTGGCCTGCCGAATCTCCTGACGCAATTTCTGACTCAGCGGACTGATGCCCTTGCCGGCACCATAATCAATCCGCATGTCGATGGTTGCGACGTCTGGCAATGGTCGGTCGAGCACTCGCTTGGGCAGTTCAAGCATTTGATACTCCCCGGTGCGCACCCGTTGGTAGCTTTCCAGCGAGGGCGTTGCCGATCCCAGTATTACCGGCACGCGTTCGCTACTCGCTCGCCAATTGGCCACTTCGCGAGCGTGATAGCGCGGCGACTTGTCTTGTTTGAATGACCCATCATGTTCCTCGTCGATCACGATCAGTCCCAATCGAGGAACGGGCGCGAACACAGCACTCCGCGCGCCAATCACAACGTCGACATGCCCCTCGGCAATCTGTTTCCAATGCCAACTTCGCTCGGCTGGCGTGAGGTGGCTGTGCAGCACGGCGACGCGATCAAAGCGGGCGCGAAAACGCTGCCGCGTTTGCGGCGTCAGGCTGATCTCCGGAACCAATACAATGGCTTGTCGCCCATGCGAGACGGCTTTTTGAATCGCGCGAATGTAGACTTCGGTTTTGCCGCTGCCAGTGATGCCGAACATCAAAAAGGCCTGATGCCTTTGCTCGTCGATGGCTTGATGAATTTGCTGCAATGCTAACTCTTGGTCCGAGTTAAGCGACAGATCGGCCTCGCGCAGCTCGAAGGGAATTTCATGGG
>JBEBGH010000279.1:0-7137 GCA_040081565.1 Pirellulaceae bacterium | reverse complement strand
GTACCGAGCCACGAGTTGTCCATCGCGCGGGGCGTCATACTCCACGGGTGGTGGGGCATCATTAACAGCCCATTGGCAGAGGTCGACGCAATGGGAACCCCATTCCAGAACGCCTCCGCCAACCAGGCCCCCGCCCTTTTCGAAGTTAAAGCCATCGAGCAGGCGCGGGTTAAAGGGTCGCCATGCCGCAGGGCCGAGGTACATATTCCAATCGACGATTTCTTTATCGGGCATTGCCTCCGGCTCAAGCCAACCGCTCGTCATCGCTTGCATCCCGGCGGGATGGGCATATACCTTTTTCAGCTCGCCAAGTTTCCCTGAGCGAGCCAACGCACAAGCAAAAGCGAAATGCGGCAGGTTTCGGCGTTGCGTTCCGGCTTGAAAAATCCGGCCAGTGCGCCGCATCGTTTCCGCCAGTAACAAACTTTGCACGACGTTTTTCGTACACGGCTTCTCGCAGTAGATGTCCTTGCCCGCTCGCGCTGCGTAAACCGAAGCCGTCGCATGCCAATTCGGGCCCGTCGCAATCAACACCGCATCGATCGAGCGCTCGTCAAGAAGTTCACGAAAGTCGCGATACATCTTGCAGTCAGCGTTTCCGTGATGCTTGTCGGCGATCTTTTTGACGGCGACGCGACGACTTTCTTTCACGTCACAAACGGCAACGAATTGCACGTCTTTTTGTTCGAGGAAACAACCAAGGTCGTAGGTTCCTCGGTTACCGATACCAATGCCGCCCACGATAATTCGTTCGCTAGGCGGGACGGTTCCGTTACGACCGAGTGCGGAGGCCGGAATAATAGTCGCTCCGAAAGCTGCCAGAGCACTGGCCGACAAAGTAGACTTGAGGAACCGCCGCCGCGAGGGCGTCTTGGCTTGAATTTGCACCATCTGAAAACTCCTGATTTTATGGCGAACGCGAATGACTGACCTCGTCGTCTCAGTTTTGAAAATGATTGCCAGTTGTTACCAAGAGTTTAACACAACGCGGAACTCCTTCGTTCGCCGTGGCACAGCATTGACATAACACTTTCTGGCCGGAGTGAACCGAACTCACCTGTGCAACGTCCCCGAAGATCGAATCGGCCGTCGTTTTTTGGGTGTTTTCCGCAATTTTCCTACTCCATGGTTTCGAAAATACGAGTAGAATGTCAGTAGTGCAAACGAGGATTTTTCGTTTGTCGATGTTGCACGCGTGGGTGTCTTCTTTTTTCTAGAAGAGCGGAAACATGATTGCGCGATTTAAACTGTGGTGGCAACAAAAGACCGGGCAACTGGATTTCCCTTGGGAACAAGACGCTCGATTTTGGGTCGTCAGTCTGGTGCTCCATCTAATCCTCCTCTTTGCCCTCTCCAACGCTCTCTTTCATTTTCAGGAAGACCAGCGAGTCAGCCTGATTGCTCCGCAAAGCGAAGCACTCGTTTTGCCCGATCAGTCGATCGCCATTCAATTCGACGAAATGAAGTTTGAAGAGACCGGTGAAGTCTCTACCGACGACGAAGCGATGGCTCAAGTCGAACCGCAGCTTGTTGACGAATCCAAGGATACTCCCGTTGAAGTTTCAACGCCGGTGCTCGTCGATGCTGAGGCCCTGATTGAGACTGCTTTGGAAGAGGCAGGGAGCGAAAGTTTGACCCGTTTGCCAATGAAGGGCACGGTTGGAGTTGCAGCAACCGGAGCGGCTGGTGCGATCGATCGAATCACTCAGGAAATTCTGCTGTCGCTCGACGAACGCAAGACGACGGTTGTTTGGCTATTCGATCAATCCGCCAGTTTGATTTCGCAACGCGCTGAGATTCGGTCGCGAATCGACAAGATCTACCGTGAATTGCAAAACCTGTCGGCTAATGGCGAAGAGTCGTTTACCAAGCATGGCGACCAACCCTTGTTGAGTTCGATCTTCGCCTTTGGGAACAACTTCACCCGTATGGTTGAGCCAACGGACGAAACCGACAAACTACTCAAGGCGATTGATCGTATCGAGCGTGATGACACCGGAATGGAATATGTTTTTTCGGCAGTCGTTCAAACCGTCAATCTCTACAAGAGTTTGCGACGCATCAATCGCTTGACTAATGACCGCGAACGTAACGTGATGATCATCATTGTCTCCGACGAAGCGGGGGACGATATCGTGCGATTGGACGAAGCCGTCAATCTTTGTACGACTTGGCAGATTCCCGTCTACGTCGTTGGCGTGCCTGCTCCGTTCGGACGCGAGGAGACTCTGGTTCGATGGGTCGACCCCGATCCTCGTTTTAACCAAGACCCACAATGGGCTTCAGTTTCACAAGGTCCGGAAACTGTGATGTCCGAGTTGGTGAAGTTGGATTTTACGAACGGCGAATTCGAGGACTTGGAGGCTATCGATTCCGGATTTGGGCCGTTTGGATTGACGCGGTTGGCTTATGATACCGGCGGAATTTATTTTGCCGTCCATCCAAATCGCAAAGTTGGTGAGGCGGTCTCGCGCGGCGAAACCGAAGACTATTCCGCTTTCTTCCGGCACTTTTTCTCGCCCGAAGTGATGCGTAAATATAAACCCGATTACGTCTCGCACTCGACTTACATTCAACAGCTAAGCAATAACCGGTGCCGCATGTCGCTAGTACAGGCAGCCAAGCTTTCTCGAGTGGGAACTTTCGAATCGCCATTGCGACGATTCCCCCGCTTTGACGAAGGCCAATTTGTCAACGCAGTTTCCCTGGCCCAAAGGGGTGCAGCGATTCTTGAACCCAAGCTCAATAACTTGTTCGAAGTCTTGCGTGCTGGCGAGAAGGCTCGCGAGGACGAAGTCTCTCCGCGATGGCAAGCCGGATTCGATTTGGCTTACGGTCGCGTTTTGGCTAACAAGGTTCGCGTGGAAACCTATAACGGAATGTTGGCGATGGTGAAAACCAAATTGGCATTTAAAAACCCAAAGAACAACACGTGGAATTTGGAACCGGCGGAATCGATTCAAACCGGCAGCCAATCGGCCGCGATGGCTGAGCGAGCCCGAATGTATCTAAATCGCGTTGTGAAAGAACATCCGGATACACCTTGGGCAATGCTGGCTCAGCGCGAATTGCAAACCCCATTAGGCTGGGAGTGGCGAGAGTCATTCACTCCACCGCCGGCGCCTCCTCGCCAGATGAATAACAATAACAACAACGCTGGCATGGCGCCCAATCCCCAGCCTCAGCAAAACGCCATGCCAAAACCCAAACGGCCACCGCCTAAACTTTAAAGCGTCTTAGGCTTCGGCAAATTCTGCAGGACCTTTCGAGGGGCTCCTACGCGCAGGTCACGGCCTTGATTTTCTGTGCCAGGAAATGGCTCCACGTGGTGATGGTCAACATGGGGTTGACCCCTGTCGCGGTTGGCAACGAACTGGCATCGGTGATAAACACGTTTCGTTTGCCATATAGCCGGGCGTTGCAATCAACCACACCGAGATTCGGCGATGACGCCAATCGGCAGGTCGAGAATTGGTGAGCGCTAAACAGCTTTAATCGCCCAGTCAGCCGCAACCGGGAAACTTGATCGTGCAGGTCTTGTGGGGGGGCGTTTTCGGAAAGTCGAAGGTCGAATTCCACCGCGTCCCAAGTTGGCAGAAAAGCATTTTCGGCTCCTGCTGCTTGCTGAACCCTTAACGCGGCGACGATTCCGTCCTGCAGGTTCAGATCATCCCGCGAGTCAAGTGAGTAAAAAACTTTCGGTCGTCCTTGGGCATCCAATCCAACGCGACCACTCGGACGATCACGACAGATGACCAGCGTATGGCTCAGTCGATCGATTCGTTGCATTAGTCTTTTGTGATGTTGGGCATCAGCCCAGGGCAAGACCATCGCGGCGAATCCGGGATGCACAGGAGCAGCTTCCAACCAAATACCATGGCCAGCTCCATCCATTGCGGACCATTCGTCGCTTGCAATCGTCTGTACCGCTCCCTCCCAACCGCGAACGGGGAGGCTGTGAAAGGCGGGGACAATTGCGGCCGGATGACAGTGCAAGTTCTTGCCCAAATGTGGCGCTAAGATGCCGCTGCGGAGTAAGATTGCAGGCGTGTGAATCGCTCCGGCGCATAACACAATTTCCCGAAAGGAAATTTCTAGTTCGATATCCGAGTCAGCATCGTTTTTCATGGACGCTAGTGCCTTGATCGCTCGATCTCCGTCAAACTGTAGACGCTCGATTCGACAGCGAGGTAGCAAATGGACCCCCAGTCGTTGTGCGTCCATCAAATACGTTTCGCGAGTATCCTGCCGCGCGCCCGAGGCGCAACCAAATTCGCAGCGATCGCAACTGTGGCAATCCACCGCGTTTCGTTCCAGCACACGAACTTTCCAGCCGAGTCGTAGCAAACCGGTTTGCAATAGTTCGTTTTGCCGATTCAATCGCGAGGTTGCGTCTGAAACCTGCAGCCGCCGTCGAACTGTGAATAAACTGTGTTGAAAATCTGGGGAAACAGCGTCATGAAAACCGAAATCTGCGGCCCATCGTTCCAGCAGGCTCGTCGGTGGATCAAGGCACGTTCCCCAGTTCACCACAGGACCGCCGCCAAATGTTTTCGCAGCCGTGACGAGAACTGCATTTGATCCGCAATCAAATGTGCCGTAACTTTCGAGCCGACTGTTGGCAAGGGTTTCCGATTGTCCCAGTTCCAAGCGGCTAACGATGTCACCACTATCAACGAGCAAGACCCGTTTACCGGTCTCGGCAAGCTCAGCGGCCATCACGGCCCCCGCTGCACCGCTCCCCACAACCAAATAATCGCAAGCTAATTGACGTTGGCCGGGATTGAGTTTTGCTGGCGACAGATGATCGACTACCGGCACCTGTGGATTGCGATCGACGTAGCCGATTGCCTTAAACAGCTTTTCTTGTTGAGAATCAAATGTAGTCTCGTTGGCGCCATTGGACACATAGGAACCTTGCAACGACAATCGCTGGATCGAGCGAATGATCGCCTTGGTTTTCTGATCACGAGATCGCAATAATTTTTTGACCACGCCAGTTCGTTGGTCCAGGCTCAATGATTCGAACGAACGGATCGGGCCTCCCATTCGCCAACCGCGGCCGGGTACCCCCAATTGATCCAACAGCTTGAGCGTTTGCGACCGCTCACTTTCATCCAGTTTGCGGACGAGCGTAACAATCCTGGCTACTACAGGGCGATCGCTGACACTGTTCTCGAAATACGCGGGAACGTCACCCGCTGCTGGCTCAAGCCGCGGATTAAAGGTCTCGCAAAGTGCTGCGAGGGTTCGTTGTTGTCGCTCGTTGAGCGCAAAACCCATGCTTCAATGTGCCTTTCATTCTTGCCAATCTGCTGCCGACGGCGCTTTTAATTTGAACGCAAAACAACAACTGGAAAATCACATACAGAATCAGTGACTCATTCCAGGAATCAAGATCAATTCGCGGCGTTAAAATCACGTACGCCATTGTGATTCAAACGGATTGGGCTGTATATTCCCAAAAGAAAATCAACAGGAGTAAGCACCTGTTGACTGCAGATAGTTGCGTCCGAGGCTGCTAAAAGGTTCGGAAGGTATCGAAGTTAAACACCAACTGTTGCTGGGGAAAAATCGAGTAGACGGTCCGACGCAGATACAAGTCAACGGCCTGTGAGAACCGCAGAATGGGCGTTTGCGGAACCAGCACGATGTCCCCGTGACGCAGCCAGATTTCATCGGCTGGATGCGGATTGCGTCCATAGACCGCTCCTGCAATATCCAGCTTGGTCGCGACCAATCGCCAATTATGATCGCGGCGGAAAACGATAATCTGTCGCAAGTTTCCACCGTTTTGCCAATTTTCAGCCGTGGCTAATGCTTGCATCAATGAGGTTGGCCCAGAAAGTTCTTGACGACCTGGTTTCGTGACTTGGCCTAAGACGTAAATGACCGATGGCGCCCGCCGAATCAAATTGGGGGTAACGAAAATTCCATGGACGTGTAAGGCATACCGGGAATTTACCTCGGCCGCAATTTCGTCTAACGACAATCCCACCGCAGGTACTGCGCCAATCAATGGGAGCCGAACGGTGCCGTCAGGCATCACTTCAACTTCGGTGTTTTGTCCCCCCTGACCGGCACGTGCGTCAACAGCGTCGCGAAGGTCTTTAATCACAATGTCTCCAGTGACCACCTGAATGGTGATTGCTGGTTCTTTCATATACTTTTCACCGTAGCGAGCGTTCAAACTCTCCGCGAGTTGACTGACCGTCAAGCCCTCGGCATCAACGGTTCCAATCAGCGGCAGGGAAATGGTTCCGTCCGACAAAACCTGAATGTTGTTGCGATCGATCGTCGCATCACCACCCGAGGTCAACTGTAAAATATCGCCGACGCCGATACGATAGGGATTCGCGGTACGCATCCGTGTCAGTAAGTAATTAAAGGAAACCTGATCGCCGACGCGCAAACGATAAACGGCGACGTGCGGCGTCCGGTGTGGACCAACGTATTCTCCGTACGCAAACGTTTCCCAAGGCACGCATTCGGCGTCCTTCCAGGTGGGTTCGCGATTCAAGAACCGGGTGGAATCCTGATCGACTCCGCGCATGTATTTGGCTGGCAGTTCGCTGTCAGGGTTTATTGAATGAGATTGGGTCCCGTTCAAATGGCAACTGCAGCCATTCAAGCTCCCGCAGTGTGGGCAAGCCTCAGAAACCTGATACGAGCAGAGTTCCAAACCACCGGCATCTTGAATGAATGACGTCGTGGTTTGAGGCAAATCCATAGAAGTCTGAGCGGTGAGGTGAACTGAAATAGGTTCTGGCGCAGGCTGCATGCCAAGTTCGGGCTGTCGCTTATTCGCTGAAACGATCAACACTATTGCCGTTGTGACCGCGAGCAAGCTGATATTTAATTTGTTTTGGCAGAGCATTTGTATTTAATTCCTCAGGAACAACTTAACGCAGCGGGAACGCCGTGAACTAACGCCACAGTTTCCAGCGAGACTCCTTCGCTTCCGGTGCTTTCTCGGCAGAGGACCGAGGGGCCGAATTTGTCGGTACATTGTTCATTGCCGTGTAATTTTCGGCACCAAAATCGGGAATAGCGTTGAATGATTCTTGATCGATACAGGGAATGAATTCGTTGGGATTCGGGCGTTTGTTCGCGGCTTCCAGGTTGCCGGCGAGCATT
>JBEBGH010000029.1:0-24985 GCA_040081565.1 Pirellulaceae bacterium | reverse complement strand
ATTCAAAAGTGGCCGACCAATTCTTGCTCGATTGAGCCTCAGCCGCAGCTTGATCAAACGCCTCGCGAGCGTCGGCCCAGCGGGATTCACGCAAGGCGGCTTCGCCCACGCGTGCCACCAGTTCCACGGTTCCCTGGTTCATCGCGGAATCCGTTCCCGCGCCAATCGTTGCGGCACCAGTCGACCCGGAATTCGCCAGCAAAGTCCGTTCGGCCAATCGCGACCAATAGGTGCCTTGTGTCGAGTCAATTCTGGCAATCAGGTTTGTAGCGCGATCCAGCCAACCGGATCGTTGCTCCGCTGAGACCTGTTTCGACATCGCGAACATCAACCTTAACATTGCCAATTGCGTCGACGGCTTGAGCGTCGATGAGTTCTCGATGGTTTCCAACAATCCAACGGCAGTCGCTGGCCTGCCGGCGTCAACCGCCAAATCGAAAGACTGCTCGAAAAATAATTGGCGATTTTCGCCATTTAACTCGGCAACCGGAACTAGCGCGAGATTCTTTTCTGCCATTGGAAAATTTGCCATGAGCCGCTGGGCTTCGGCTAATCGAATTCTGGCGGCGTGAGCCAAAGCGTTTTGTGCATCGACTTGTCCCAAGATCTCTTCCAAACCAGACACGACGCCGGTCAACACATCGACACGACTCACGCGGTCATCTGCCGGGTAATAGTTTGCTGTCTCTAAACTCGCCAAGGCGATTTGAAAACGAACGTTCGCAAGGATGGAGTGAACCTGCTCGTTAGTCAGCCGCCCGTCGGAGGTTTTTTTGGTCGGTGCTCGGCCAAGTTGCTTCTTGAGTTCCCTTTCGATCCCATCCAGTCGTTTTCTCGCCTCGCGCACTTGTTCGAGGCCGCGTTGTCGCAGCGTTTCATCCACCGAGCCGATTCGGTTTTCGGCGGCGATCAAGCGTCCTTCGGCAAGCCGCGCGAGAGCCAGTTGAATTTCGACAATTGGACGGCGCGGTTCTGCGGTTGCCTTCTGGAGAAATTCGTTACCGATCGTTTGGGCCTGCTCCCACGCCTTGGCCCGCTCGCTCACTGGTGTTTGAATCGCGCGAGCCATCTGAGTACGAATCTTTTCCACGACCAAATTCGCGTGGTGAATCCCTGACAAGTCTTTCTTTGTCAAAGCTTGATCGCAAAACCGGTCGGCCAATTCCAAGAGACCACGATCGCGCAGACCCTGAACCATGGCCTGGTCGTCGTTTATCTCATCGAGATTGTCTTGGCCTTGGACCATATTATTGGCAAAGCCGGCAAAGAGTGCGATCATTAGCGCCACCAAGCGAATCAGCACGACCATTCGGCTGCGCTCTCGTCGCCACTTCGAACTCTTAAACACAGCCAGCTTGGTCATTTTCGACTCGTCGGGTTTACCGCAAATGAAACCTTTGGAAACCCGGCCAATTTGGCTTCATCGTACGCCGAGATTACAAACCCAAGCGGCACCGGCGGATCGGGATGTAACACCAGTGGAACGTCAACCTTGACCCGCGCCAGAGCCAACAATCGTTCGCGAACCAAATCCAGCGAGCCCACTGGCTCATTGTTAATTCGGTAGCTCGGCAGATTATCAACCCAGCCGATCCGGATCACGACCTGGTCAAAGTCCATCTGTTCTGGCGGAGGAATGTCGGGATCCGCAGTCTCATTGCCAAGGGCCGACGACATCTGGCTCGGCAAGATCTGCTCGATGATTTGAAGGCTGGCGGTGCAAACAAAGAAAACCAAGAGCAAAAAAATCACATCGATCATCGGCGTCATCGCCTGGTCCGAGGCACCAGCAACATCGCGACGCAAGTAGGTGCTGGGGCGTTTCATTGCGAGCGTTCCTTGCTGTAGACCGCAAACGAAACATTCCAGATTCCGACCTTCGTGCACGCCACCATGATTGGCTCGACGTAATTGTATGGCGTCTCGCGACTTCCCCGTACGCGCACCTCCAATTGATCGCCTTTCTGTTCGCGGAGTTCCCGCAGATGTGGCTCCAAACGTTCGATGTTGATTTCGCGCCCAGCCAGAAACATCTGGCCATCAGACTTGACGTTCAGGGTGACTCGCGGAACATCGAGGATTTTGTCTTCGCTGGCGGATTTAGCGATTGGCAATGGCAATTCAATTTGCGTTTCTTGCCGGACAAGGTGGCTGGAAACCAGAAAGAAAATAATCAACAGGAACACGACGTCGATCATCGGCGTCATGTTGATGCCCACTTTTCGCGCCAAGGAGTACCGCGGAGCCTGCATCAGGATTCCTTTCGCAGTTTGGCTTTTCGTCGCAAGGGCGTGAAGACGTGTTGAGCCAAATAGGCCGCTTCAGCCACATACTGGTCGATGCGGTTGCGAAACACGGCAAACGCCCCAATCGCAGGAATGGCAATGATCAGCCCAAGCACTGTCGTTACGAGCGCAGAGTAAATCCCTTCGGCCAATTGAGGCGCGCTCGCCGTGCCTTGAGTTTCCGCGACTCTCTTAAACGCCATGATCATCCCGGTCACCGTTCCCAACAAACCCAACATTGGTCCGACATTGGCAATGACCGACAAATACTCCAGCTTTCGAAACAGCCTCGCCGACTGTTCTGCAAGTGACTCCTCCAGTGTCTTTTCCACTGCGCTCCAACCAAACTCAATGTCAGAAATCCCTTGCAACAGCACAAACGACAACATGCTGGGGCGATCCGAACAAGCTTGCTGGGCCGCCTTGATGTCCCCGTTTGTCAGTGCCTGTTGGACCAATTCTGGCAAACCCTCCGGAATCAAGTCGCGACGACGAATCGAGAGCATATGATCGAAGATTAAATAGGCCGTCGTCAGGGATAGCAGCAACAACAACACAGTGATGGCGATGCCCACCGGCCCCCCCGAAAAGACGATCGAAAAGAAACCGGCACTCGCCGGGGCGGGCGTCTCGCCTTCGGCGGCAAAACTGCTCGCACAAAAAAGGTTCAAGCAGACCCAACTAAATATTCCTATCCACGAAAGTGCTGGTCGCAAGGTTAAGGTCCTTTTTGTTTTTCTGATTGTTGTTGAATTTGTGAAAGGGCTGTTTTTGATTCAATTGCCCAGGACGAATCCGGAAATTGAGTTAGCAGTTCATTCCAGAGTCTTTCGGCGGCCTTGAAGTCCTGCTTATTTTGCAACGCCATGGCTGACTGCTGCAAGGCACTGGCGGTGCCCCGGTAATTTTGAGTATGGAGAATGGGAACATGCATCCACGAGAGAATTGCCTCATCGATCTGCCCTAGCCGCGATTGCCCTTGCCCCAGCATCAGCCATGGACCAGGTCGCAGTTCTTTCGGCATCCGTTCGATTTGACGCTCCCAGCGACCCAGTTGTGTTTCGTCCAGCTCCAGAAGTTTGGCACGCCACACTTGGGCCGTCGCCAAATGAGCAATGCGCGCGTCAATGTCCCGGCTAAGCTCTTCCACCTTCTTGATGGCTACCGCGCGATCGGGCGAGGTAAACAGCCAACTGGCACCAAGCAGTTGAATCGGCAACAGGCTGCTGTCGACCATTTTGCGAGCCAATTCAATCGTCGCTGCGTCGCTCGTTGTATTCATCCAAGCCAGCGGAATCGCGGTGAAGTCACGAGATTCAGGATCGCTTTTGAGCAGCAGCATGTAGGCTTCGCAGGCATCCCGCGATTGGCCCGCAAAATCCAAAACTCGCACGAGTTCCGCCAACACAATGCGTTGCACCCATTCTCTCGACTCCGTCGCCAATGCGTTTCGCAATGGTGTTATTGCTGCCGCGAATTGCCTTTTCTGAATCAGCTCCCGAGCCAGTTGATGATCGGTCTCCCAAGTTGTCTCGACATTGATAATCCGATCATTCTTGATCGTGGTCATCCGCCCTGCCAATTCCATTTGCAACTCAGAGCCCTTCCAGTCGATCACCACTCCCTGCCGTACATGGGTCTGGACATTATCCGACAAGAGGACCGTAACGCGGTCTTGGGCTGGTGCATGTTGCAACGAACACCAACAGACCAACAGTAACCCAAGCCGAGCCAGCAAGCGAGGCCAAACCACCATGGCCACATCGGTTCGAGATGAAAATTTGATACACATTCGAAGTTGTTGCACTTAAGGAATTTGGTCGGCCAGAGTCGCGATGTTCTTGTAAAGATACTGGCCCTGATGTTCGCGAGCCAGTTTTTCCAGCGACCGGTCGCCCCTATCGGGCTTCGGCCCATCGCCAAACTCGATCGCATTAATGACCGTTCCCCCTCGATTCCAGCTGGCGATTTGCGAAAGCTCAGCAGCCGTAAAACCGCCTTCCGCATCGGTCAGTAGAAAAATCACATCGGGAGAGAGCTGGAGGGCATACTTTAGCGCCTGCAAGTGGTCGGTTCCGCCGTCTCCCCGAATCGATTCGACAAAACGAACCGCTTGGCGTTTGATTTTTTCTTCGCCAAAGAACATCGTTGCTCGCTCGCCTGGCGGGGCAAAGACTTTCGTCTGGTGGTTGTAGAAGATCATTTGAAAGCGTTGCAAAGGCCCCAACGAATCGAGGCTGGCCAGCAGTTGCTTCTTGGCGGCACGCAACGGTCGTGCTTCAAATCCCTCCATGCTTGCCGAACAATCGAAGAGATAAATGAATTCCGAACCGGTTCCCTTGACTCCAAAGACCTCGGTCGTGACCTTGCCGCCAATGTCGCGCGATTTCGACTGAGTGGAGTCGGTGAATTGGTCCGCGCCGGGCGCTCCCAAGATTCTCTCCACGCCAGTTCCTGCGATTTCGGCAGGCTTGGACTCCACACCGGGCAAGTCCAATGCACTTTCAGACGTCGGTAGCGGTGGTGGATTGGCGGCCGAGTTCGCGGCTGAAGAGACATCGGTCAGATCGCCTTCGGATAGGTATTCGGTTGATTCGGCGTTCGCCTGCACCAACAGAATTCCTCCCGATCGATTTTCAACAACGTCGGCTCCACGCTGATAAACTAGGTTCATCAGGAACAGCGTCGTAAGAATCAAAGTGTGTAAGGAAAACGACATCAGCCACGCCGGAACCCCGCGCCTTGTCTGAAGTGGCTGCGACGCTGCGAGAAATCGGTCGCCATCGATTGATTTCGCACCATTCATGATGACATATCTCTCGCTTCGTTCCTTGTCGCCCGCGGACACCTTTGGTCCAACGGAAATTTGCCAGCAAAAAAATTTGCGGCGAGCCCCACTTCACTGCCTCTTTCAATGATAAGCGGGCTGGGTAAATCGCACAGCGGCAAAGTGCCCGAAATTTCGGCTTTCTCGACGCTGAATCGGCTCTTTGGCAATCGGGAACGCAACCAAACAGCTCTGGCCTCGCTGCCCTTCCCCGCTCGCCCAAGAAAATTTTTGCTTCGCCCAAAGTTGCACGACCAAACGTGTCACCCCCTCGGCGGATCATTGGCGTATCGAAAGTTTTGGTGCTGACCCACGAAAGGATAAAACATGAACAAGCCGCTTCGCATGCCACAACTGTCTGCCGCGAAACAACGCACTGGTCTTCGCTCGTTCGGGGAATTGATCGAGGTGCTGATTCGACAATACGAACTGCAGAACGCGATCGAAGGGACTGGGGAACGACGCGATTCAGCCAATCTAAAATCGGCTCCAACCCGGCATCGGTCGACAATGTGCGCTCCGGCGCAACCAATCGCTCCGGTACGTCAGGCAACGTTCGCCTTTTACGAAGGCGACTTGGTGTAGGCAGTCAAATAGGCTATTTAAATGCCGTACTTAAATCTAGCGGCTGGGACTTCGTCAAGTCGTAGACATCCAGTCGATAGCCTTCCATGCTGCGCGGACCGGATTCAACCTTCGCTGCGTTCGCCTCTTTGCTGAAGAAGCCGATGCTGACCGTCGCGCCATCTTTCAACAACTCGGGAGGCAAGTCAACCTCGTCCAGAACAATACTGGACGGCGGCGCATCGCGAAATTTTTTGACTTCGGCCTTTGCCTGCCGCAACACGTTGCCATCCGGCGAACTAACATGCACGAAACGATAGCGAATGGCACCCGGCAGCGTTTCCCAAATCATTTTCAGCTTGAGGCCTCGGTCGACAGTTCCTTGTATGTCGAGGTGCAATAGCCTGGCTTCGTTCTGGAAGACAATGCCCTTGTTCGCAACCGCGAATTTTTCAGTTGTTTGACGAACCTCTCGGTCCGGGGCAGGAGCCGCTACCGGAAACCGACTGTCGTAGTAGAGCACTCCTATGCCGCCCACGATCGCGAGCAACGCCGCCACTCCATTTCCATTCTTCCAAAAGGTCCAAGGAACTCCGGCCAAGATGGCCCAAACTTTTGCAAAATCCTTGCGCGCGGCCGCGATAATTCCATCCCGATAGGGGATCTCAATCAGTCGATACAGCAGAGACGATACCCCTAGGCTCACAAACAGAGCTCCAATGAAGTACAGCGCCGGCGAAGGCCCTTTTAGTTGAATCAACTGGTCGAGAACAATGTAATGAACCATGTACAGAGAGAAACTGATCTCGCCTAGATACACCACGAACGGCCGAGACAATAAATAAGCCAACGGCCCACGCGACCAGGAGAAGACCCAAATCACTAGAACCGCGCCAGGCATGACCCCGGCCCCTTTGGCCAACCACGCGGCCGCTGAATCCCACTGCTGAACGAAACAAAACTTTACCAAGAGCCCCGGTCTAGGGCTAAAAAAACCAGGGTGGATGCTGGCTAAAAAAAACCAACCGAAAGCGGCAAAGGCCGCGACTTCAAAAAATGTATGAGTGAACGCAGGCAACCGTTCGAGACGGCGATGAAAGCCCAGCAGGAACGCATGCCCGACCATCATCCCACTCGCGAATTCCAACAAACGAAAAAAGGGATGAAAGTACACGAGGCCAAAAACCAAGGTACTGTTTTCGACGTCCGCGTGAATCCACTCGTTGAGCCAGCACAATCCCGCCGCGATCGCCACGATCAAAGCCAAATACGTCACCACAAACCAACGCCGACTCATCAAGAGCAACGCCGGAAAGACGAAATAAAATCCAAACTCAGTCGAGATGCTCCAGGCCACACCGTTAAACGTGGTCGGCCAATTTTCCAAAGGCAACCAGCTCTGGATCAACAACCCATTGGCCAGCAGTTTGCCCAAGAACTCAGTGTCATTCGCGTATTCCGTTGGATAACGATATGCGACAACCAGGATCAAGAGAAAAACATGTAACGGCCAAAGACGCGCCCACCGATTCAAATAGAATTGACCAACTCCCATTTTCGGAAGACGCTCGATATAGACGTAGGTCAGAATGAAGCCTGACAATACAAAAAAGAAACTGACTGCAGCCCCCGAAACAGCCCACAAATCCGACTTCACATCGATGTGGATTGCCGCATGATAGAAAAATACTCCCAGCGCCGCAAAAAAACGCAGGCCAGTCAGCGCATCAAGCGATCTGACGGGTCCGGCCGCTGGCTGTAAATTCTCGCTCATATGAAGTCTTTGGGGGAGGGAGGTGGATCACTCCACTTTAACCAAAGACGTCCGGCTCAAGTAGATGAATTTGGCCCCGAGGGTCCGTCGATCCGATCACTTATGACCTACTGCCAGTATTATCGTTGTGTTCAACGAGCAAGAAAGCTCGAAAACGCCGCCGTTAAAGGATCGTTCCGAACATCGCCTCGAAACAACAGAGCGCCTCCTCCCGGCCACATCAACAACACCGCGCTCAAGACAAGCGCGACCAGCCCCACCCATTCCATCAACGTTGCCCGGTGACGCTTGCGGCGAACTTTCCTCCTTCTTCTCGCCCGGTCGGTTTTGCGCGGCGTGTGTGATCGACTATTTCCAAACGATTTGAAACGTGGCATATCCCAAGGGCATCCAAACTTTTTTTTGTTCGATTGGACCTACGGAATTGGCTTACGGAGAGTTCTTGCTGGCAACAATCGACCGGCAATTTGGTAAGATTTTCCGACAACGATCACAGGAACCTGAGAAAGTGTTCCATTCGTGTGCTGCTTGGAAAGACTTTTGACAGGACGGTGTTTGTGGCTGAGGACTTGATTCAAAAACAACGCGATGCAATTGCCGAGAAATATTTTGAGCAATTGCCATTCGCGCCGTACCCCGTCCAGGAAGAGGCTCTCTTGAGTTGGTTCACCGAACGACAAGGTGTCATGGTTTGCGCGCCGACAGGAACCGGCAAAACGCTGATTGCCGAGGCAGCCATGTTCGAAGCGTTGCACTTGGGCAAAACCGCCTACTACACCACGCCACTCATCGCGCTGACCGATCAAAAATTCCGGGAGCTGCAAGCGTCTGCCGTACGCTGGGGCTTTCATCCGGACGACGTTGGCTTGGCAACCGGCAACCGTAAGCTCAACCCGCAAGCCAAAATTCAGGTCGTCGTCGCCGAGATCTTGCTCAACCGTTTGCTGCATCGCGAAGCCTTCGACTTTTCCGATGTCTGGGCCGTCGTCATGGATGAGTTTCATAGCTTTAACGATGTCGAACGAGGCATCGTCTGGGAATTCGGACTGGGACTGTTACCAAAACAGGTGCGGACCTTGTTGCTGTCCGCAACCGTCGGAAACGCGTATGCCTTCAGCCGCTGGTTGGCGATGAGGCACGATCGCGATCTCAAGCTCGTCGAGAGCTTCGATCGGAAAATTCCTTTGACCTACCAATGGGTTCCCGACATGCTCCTCGACGAACAGATCGAGCAGATGTTCGCGGCCGATGGCGAAGGACGCCTCACTCCCGCGCTGGTCTTCTGCTTCAACCGCGAACAGTGTTGGACCGTTGCCGAATTGCTAAAGGGGAAAAAAGTCGTTGATTCCGCGCAACAAAAACTGTTGGGCGTCGAGCTGGAACAATTCGATTGGTCGCAGGGTGCTGGGCCCAAGCTCAAACAGATCTTGATCCGTGGCGTCGGCGTCCATCATGCCGGGGTGATGCCCAAGTATCGCCGCATCGTGGAGGATCTGTTTCAGAAAAAGCTTCTGAGTGTTTGCGTGTGCACCGAAACCTTGGCGGCGGGCATCAACTTGCCGGCCAGGAGTGTGGTTCTGCCGACGATTGTCAAAGGCCCACCGCGAAAGGAAAAATTGATCGACGCAGCTTCCGCACATCAAATGTTTGGCCGGGCCGGGCGTCCGCAGTTCGACGACCAAGGCTTCGTGTTTGCCCTCGCCCACGAAGATGACGTCAAAATTCTTCGTTTTCAGGAACGGATCAACCAGATTCCTGAGGACACCAAGGATCCCAATCTGATCCGGAAACGAAAAGAACTGAAAAAGAAAATGCCGCGGCGACGCGAGGGCGTTCAGTACTGGAACGAGGCTCAATTTTCCCAGCTCGTGGCGAGCAAACCGGCGGACTTGGAGAGCCGCGGACCGCTAACGTGGCGGTTGCTGGCCTATATCCTCGATGCGTCGGCGGATGTCGATCTCATTCGGCAGCTCATTGGGAAAAGACTGTTGAAAAATTTAGCCTTTGACCAAGCCGAACGACTGCTCAATCGCATGTTGATCACCTTGCACCGCGCCGGGTATGTCGAACTGGAGCCGCGCCCGCCCGTGGACATTCAACTGCAAACCGGAGAGCAAAAGGGGCTAACGCCAAACGATGAAGAAGACGAGACGGTTTCGGGTGAAGACGAATCGAACGCCGATGCACCGACTCGAACCGCACCGATTTCGTTGGACCTTGGTCAACGAAAATCTTCCGTCGCTGCAAAGAACCCCGCGGCAACCCCGAGCACCAAACCAAAACTTTCTCCTGGTGGCAATCCGATCAAAGAGCCCGATTATCGCCCCGAACAAGCTCGCCCGACGGAACAACTCAAGAAACTGTTGCAGCTCAAGGGCGTGCATCCGCTGTACGCTTTATTTCTCATGAATCATTTGGGCATTGCCGATCGCAATGAAAAAATCCAAGCAATGGAAAGCCTGCTGGAATTGCCGGGATCGATGGGACGCGCGGTAGACGTTCCCAATTTGCAAGAGCTCCCCCCCGGTCCTTTGGCGACAACGCGTCTCGACCCGCAGTTGTTGAAGCTGGGGCTCGCGACCCAAGACGAATTGCAAGGCCCCGCGGAGGATGAAGATCCGCGCGATTGGCGCGACCGATTTGTTGATGGTCCTCCCCGCGTTTTGACTTTGGCACACAAGTTACAGCGGTTGTTTCAATTCGACTTCCCGGGCGTTGATGATTTGAAAGTCAGATCGTGTTGGGTGGCGGGTGAGGTGCTCGTATTCGGAGGCAACTTCAACAACTACATCACCAGCAAGGGTCTGCAGAAACAGGAAGGGATGATCTTCCGCCATCTGTTGCGATTGGTTTTGTTGATCGACGAATTTGCCTTGTTGTGCCCGCCGGACGTTGAACATGGCGTCTGGCAAGACGAACTGGGTGACATCGCCTTTGCCCTTGAGCAAACCTGCCGCGCCACCGACGCGACCAGCACCGACACCTGGCTCAACGAAGCTCGCCAGACGATCAAGGAAGAACTGTAAGTATCGCTTTGCTGGTGGTCTCGGTTCAGGAGGGATTGGAAATGGATATCCGCCACGGATTGCACGGATGAACACGGATGCCGAATGAAGTTGCTCTATTGATATTCCAGCGAATTGGAGCAAGTCCAAATTCTAGTTGCCAAACTGAATATCAATTCTTCGACAGGTCGCCTATGATACAGCGGCTGGCGTTGGAACTTTGTTCGCTAAAAACAGTTGTCAGGAGGCGACGGAAATGGACAGGACTCGCGTTTGTTTCTCGCTGATTTTCATTACTGCCGCAATCGTTAATTCGTTTTGCCTTGCGGTGCCTCAAAACAAGAAGGCTGTGGCGACTGTTGATAAGGGCAAGCCGAAAGACCAAGTCGAATTGGTTCGACAGCTGTGGGAAGCTGAGGCAGGAACATCGGCACATGCTTGGTTCGACGAAAATGGAAATCTCAAACATGGATGGGTCCAGACATCAGAAGGCTTTTACCGGCAGCTTGTCGACTTTTACGATTGTGAAGAAACGCAAGCGGAGCTTGAACTCGTCGGCGAACAAATGTTGAAGTACAAAGGAATTTTACGTAACTGGAACAACTCCATCAATCACCTCTTTCAACAGGCCAGCTCAAACCGATCAGCAGACGCGTACCGCGCAGCACATGAGGAATACTATTCAGCAAAGGCCCGCTATATCGACGAGCTGGATGACTTGCTGACTCCGCTTCAACGAAAGGCCCTTTCGCAAATCCAATTCCGCTTCTTGTTGCGCAACCACGGCTTCATGTTGTTTCAAAAGCCGGAACTTAAAGACTTTTTGGGTGTCAAACATGGCATCGGCTTTCAATCGGTTGACGAGAAGGTCTCAATAGATGAACGAGGTTACAAATCTCTTCAAAAGGAAATCGCCAATGCTAGAGTCGAAGCTAGTAACATCTTGCTCCGACAATTTTCAGATGAAGAACGCAAGGCGATCTTTCGCCGGTGGACGTATTTGATAACCGACGAAGTTGGCTACAGCGAAAGTTTTCGTATTCATCTCGCTTTTGAAGATGAATTCAAATCACTCGACAAACTCAAGTCGCCGATCCAAAAAACCCACAATTTCCCGACGTTCGTCATGAACCCAGCGGGCTTGTTTGAAACTAGCGATGATGAGAGGGCCAGTTCTCTCGAATCGTCGACTTATTTTTGGCTCAGCGAGATGTGGCGAAAAAAAGACTCGTTGATCGATCAGCTCCGACTGACGGATCGACAAGTTGCAATGATTGAAGAATTCCTTGATGCATGGGGCAAACTTTATGCCGAGAAGACGCCCCAAATTGCAACTGGCGAGCAAACCGCCTCGCCTGGAGGAAACGCGGCAAACCAGGAGGAGCGTCATATCGTTTCAAAAGAACTTTACAATCGGCTGAAATCCACGTTTTCTCCCGACCAATGGTCAACGCTTGAAGGCATCGCAGAACGGAACCTGGAACGAAAAATGGGCCCCATCTGGGATTTGCTCTACGGCTCCCTCGGCCAGGAACTCAAACTGGACGACGCCGACAAAAAGAAATTAAAAGAGGCGGCAAAGGAAGCGCGTACGCTCTTCGAAAAGAAGACGATTGAAATCGAGCAGTCCATGCTCGACGAAAGAACCGAGAAACTTCCGGAGCCTGCCCAGAAAAAACTTCGCGAACTCCTTGGCCCACCCCTCCAAAACACGCCAGCCAATCTCTCGAGTTACGTTCGGTGATCGGCAATGAAAGGTCATCCGATAGGTGGAAGCTTCGAAGAGGGGAATAAGCTCCACTGGATTGAGTTACTTTGATCATTTTTTGTAATGACAACCATGGGCTCAACTAGTAAAATGCACACGGAAAGATGATTGGCACAGAGCACGGAGTCTGTTGAAATGTCCGTTTATCGCCGATCAATTGGAATCGTGTTGCTGGTGGTTTCAACGTATGGCATCGCATTTTCATTTCCGCTTTTTGTCGTCGGTGCATTTGTTGGGTGGCACATTGTCTTTGGTGCACTGATACATCTAATAGTTGGTTTGTTGGCATTGTTCCGTTTCATTTTATTCTGCCCGGATACAACGTCAAAACGTGACGATTGAAAAAGGATATTACCCGACCGATGACCGCGCCGCCTGCATGTCCTTGAAAGAGCGCGCACCAAAGAGCGTGGCTGCGTGGGCAACACTTTCCTGCTGGGGGCAATATGACGAGGACGAGGACAAACGAAAAAAGTGCAATCAATTTCGCTCTACGGCAATTGTGTGGTTTCATTGTCAAAACCGGTTTGGAGTAAAACCTCCCAATCGACGTCAGTTCTAATTGCGGAAGGTGTACACAATGAAGAGTTGGGTAACGAGCATTTTTTATATTCTCAGTTTCCATGTTGTAGGATGCATTTCGAGTGAAATAGTTGGCGATGGTCGAGCTGCAGCAACGTTTGGACGGTGTGAAGTTGTCTGTAACGATCAAGCGGAACGAGTTGCATGTGAATTTGCGACGCCTTGGTTCGGAATTGGTGGGTATGCGATTCCAATTAGCCCGCCTTACTTGGCGCTTAAGGATCCGCAATTGAGGACGGAAACTGTTGCCGTGCTAAAATTGTCGCAATCACAGCAGGAAGCGTGTAATAAGTTGTTAGAATTCGAGGAGCTTTTTGCTGAACACTCAGATTCAATCAACGACTGGGATGAGGACTCAAAAAGCAACCCGTATGAGTTTCTTGACGAGGAACAGAAATGGAAGCTGGAGCTCTTGCGTTTTCGTTTGGAAGGGATGGCGGTGTTGCGGAGGGAAACATTCCGACGAAAGTTGAACCTAACGGATGAACAAAACTCCGATATTGCCAAGCTAATTAACAAATATCGAAACGAAAAAGTGGGCACGTTGTTTCAATCCACGTTTGCAAGTAATTTAGATAAGCGGATTTACGAATGGCGGGTTACAAGATGGTCGATTGAGTTCAACTTACAATCAATGCGTATTTTATCGCCCGAACAGCAAAAGCTATTGATTAATTGGGCAAACGAATCCAGTTGTGTCGAACGTCTATCTAAAAAGTTAGTGGAACGGCTATTAAAGCCTAATTAAAAACGGGTGCAATCTCGGCGTGAGAAGATTTCGCCCGTTCTTGTTGAGGCTCGAGAAGTCGGCCATTTCACCCTTTTGAAAGTGTTGGGGCGGATAAAAAATTGCGTTCCAAATGTTGAGTTCGACGTAGAGTCCATTTGTCAAAATGACGTTGGCTTTTCATACCACTTGGATCAGCTTTTGGGGAGCCACGCGCGCTTTTTTTCTGGAAAAATCAAATGGCCGTATCGAACTTTATTTGGGATGAAGTGAGCGACAACGTTTTGTTCGAAACGGACGAAAACGGCGCTGTCACAGCGTCGTACACCAATCTGCCTGATCAGTTTGGTGAGCTCATCTCTCAAGAGCGAAATGGCGTGACCAGCTATTACCATTACGATGGCGAGAATTCGACACGACAGTTGACGAACGAAAACCAGAACGTCACCGACACGTTCATTTTCACGGCTCACGGTGAAGAGGTCGCGCGCACGGGAGTGACCACGAATCCGTTCGGGTACAAGGGTGCTGTTGGGTATTACACAAATTCTACGACGAACGACATTTACGTCCGAGCCCGGACGTACCAGCCAACGACTGGTCGATGGCTGTCGGCAGATCCGTTGGGGTTTGTAGATGGTCCAAATGTGTATCGGGCCTATTTTGTGCCGGCGGGAGTCGATCCCTCTGGTACTGAGGCATTTTGGATTTGTGTTGGAAGATGTCGCAAGCTCGGAAAATCAGGTCGCGCCTACATTAATTGCGTCAATGATTGCCAAATTGATCGCGGGGTTATCTTTGATGATTCTTGTCGGACTGCCTGGGGAAATGGGTTCAATCCACTTAAACGTTGTCTTCTTGATCCTTTTGTACGGCGAGCGCTGGAACGATATTTATTCGATTGCAAGTACTCCAGCCGAAATGCTGTGCTTGTAAAATGCACCAATGTCGAACGGGAACGGAGAAAGCCGATACCTACGGTTTATTCGACAAATTCCGGAGAAATGGATTGCGAAAACAACGTAATCGAGATGAATTACGCCGATTGCCTAACATATGCTCACGAGCTCATTCATGCGGATTACTGTCGAATTAACGATAAATGCAAAGAGTCGGACTGCCGTTTTATGCTATGCACAGAGGCTAGGGCAAACGCTCGTTCTCCGTGCTGCGATCCGGAAGAGTCGCTCGATGAGGCTACATGGAAAGCTTGTGTCGACAAGCAATCGCGATTTGATCTTTACGAGAATCGATTTAAAGCGTGCCGCAATGTTTCCAAGGATACCAAGCGACGTTATTGGGATAGTTGCATTTGGGGATACACTCGATGTTCCGCGTGTAACATTAACAACGAGATTGACCCAATTTCGCTTATAAAGTAATTGATATGCTCAAACTGAAATTCTCGCTTAAGACATTTTTGATACTTGTCGCGTGCTTGGCTGTTGGTTTGGGAATGTGGAGGGGATGGCGGGGAGCACGAATTCAAGCAGACATTGTGTCCGATTTAATGACGAGAGGACATTATGTTGAATATCAATCGAGCAAGCAATCAAATTTCCTTCAACGGTTTGCCGAGAGTTTGTGTGGACGCAACGCTGTTGGAGTTATTTCGGGCGTTTATTTCGACAATCCCTTCGATCCAGAATCCTTGAAAAATAGGGATAAATTTATAAGACGATTGGATAGGGTCGAATACAATCACGACGATCTTCTGGAATTCCCTCGATTCCCAAACGAACTTGACAGGCTGACCCAGCTGCGGTCGTTGGAGTCGGCTGAATTGGCTGTTGGAGACCAATATATTGGTGCCGACTTATCAAGGCTGTCACGACTGCACTTGTTAAGGAACCTATCCATCCGTGGTTGGACCCAAAACGCGACGACTTGGGGCTTGCAGGAACTTTCGAATGTGAAGCAACTTCGACGTCTGACCTTAATCGGACGGCTTAGCGACCAGGGGCTTTTGTCCGTTCCTGAGCTGCCCCAATTAGAGGAACTCACGGTTTGTTCCACTTGCCTTCGCGGAGACGGGCTCGCGGTTAACTCGCGTTTCCCTGCGATTCGTAAGCTTGTCATTCGCGATCTCAACCTGTCTGAAGACGCGTTGGCTAACTTGCCCTCGATGCAGTCTCTTTCGGAATTGACGCTTTACGTGAATAGGGTTGATTTTTCGCGGCTGCCGGACTTGCCGAGTTTGTCGCGTCTCAGGATTGATTGCGCCGAGCTTCGAACGTCTGACTTAGACCGAATCGCGCGACTAGATCGTTTGCAGTTGCTAGCGATACGTTGCAAAAACATTGAGCCGGGAGGATTTAAGCGGAATCCGAAATTCCGGGAAATAAAGTCGCTTGAGATCAACGCGCCGGCGCTTTCGAGCGAGGACATTGCGGCCATTGCCGGCACGACCCAACTTAGGTCGTTGGTGCTTGAAGGCATGTCGCTCGATGAAGTAAGCCTCGGTGAAATTGCGAAGTTGCAGGACCTCGAATCGTTGTCGTTATTTGCGGACTATCCTTTCAGTAGCGCGATTGCGATTGCGGCAAAGCTTCCGAAATTGCGAGTCCTAAGTTTGTGGAGCGAGAAATTGCAACCAACCGATTGTTTGCGTGGACTTTCTGCCGTGGCGAACATTGAACGAATCGCCATTGCGTCGATGTATTTTAAGCTAATCAGTCCTGATGAATTGATCTTACCAGCATCGGCACGATATTTAGATTTGTCAGTTTCGATCGACTATCGGACGGAAGAGGCAATTCTTGTTCGAAACCCAAACGTCAAAATTACGATCTCGGAAGGGTGGCCTTGGAGCCCAATCGTCGTCCAAGAAGACATTTGGCCAAATTGGGGCGAAGAAGAGGATTACCTTTTTTAACTGTACATGATGTTCGATAAAACGGAGGTCCTCAATATGGTTCGCAACGCGACGCCTTATATCCGATTGCTGCACATCAGCTCGCGGATTTGTTCCAGCCAGTTTGGTCGCGGTATTTCCGTGAACAAGTGACTGAATAATCATTGACCTTTCGATCACCATCGACACAAGAACGGTGATCCTGTTAAAGGCCTAGGAGTGATGCATTGCATTATTTCGTCAAAAGGATACCGGAATTCTGAGGCCTGGCCAAAACAAGCTTGGTTTTGCCGCTCCTGCTTAGCCGTTTGTTTTAAGCCTAGACCACTCTAAACAACTCGCAGAAATCGTGCGGATTTGTGGAGGCAATCTGGAAGAGTTGGTTATTATTCTGAATGACGTCACGTCTTTAGAACTTCTCAAGTTGTTTCCAGAATTACGACATCTTGGCTTAACATGGAGCGTTCCAACAAAAGTTGACTTTCAGTTTTTGGCCGGGAATCCAAAACTAACGTCGGTAGTTATGAATGGAGCGATAGGTGAAACGGGAACAATTATCAATGTTGTCAATGAGCTCAAAACATTGCAAAGAATTGTTGTATCGCCAGAATGGAGTACCGAACGCGCCCTGTTCTGGAAAAAGGAAAAAGCGACAACTGATGCCAACCGAGACAAGTAAATTCCATCATCCACGGATGTTATGGAAGTCAGCAATGTTGCTGAAGCAAAATTGACTTCCATCGGAAACCGCATCGTTTCGGTCGTTGGTATCGCGAACGGGGTTGAGTAGAAATCCGCCACGGATTACACGGATGCGCACGGATGGGGGGGTGAACGAAGCAGGAGGTTGACCATCGAATTAGTTATTGGCTTTTGATCGATCAACATTTAGGAAACCTTCCAAACGCTGTTTGACTTCGGGCCATTCTGGGCGGGTGATGCTGTACATCACGGTGTCGCGGACGGTGCCGTCGCGGCGAAGAGTGTGGTGGCGCAAAACTCCGTCTTTCTGGGCGCCCAATCGCTCGATCGCCCGTTGACTGGTTAGATTCAAGATGTCGGTTCGCAAACCAACGATCTGGGCCCCCAATTCTTCGAACGCATGCCGCATCAACAACCATTTGCACGTTGTGTTGACGGCAGAGCGTTGGACGCGTTTGGAATACCAGGTGTAGCCGATTTCCAACCGTTCGACAGTTGGCACAATGTCGTGGTAACGCGTGGTACCAACAATCGTGTTTGTTTGCAGATCTCGGACAACAAACGGCAACATGTGACCGTCGCGGTAACCCTGCAAGGCTTGTTCGATGTAGGTCAACTCGGCACCGGGTTCCGGAACGGACGTGTAATGAAGTTTCCAGAGTTCGCCGTCGCGCGCTGCGTTTGCCAGTTCTGTTGCATGAAATTGCGTCAATGGCTCAAGCCGTACAGGAAATCGCTCGAGAACAACGGGTTCTGGTTTTTGCATCGAACTGGCTTTAGGAGATGTTTGATTTTAGGCGTTCGCTACGGACGCAATAATACCAGCACGAAGCGCGAGCGAATGAGTCCCGTGCTCGCCCAAAAGAACTCACTTGCTTGCGCTGCGTGCTTGTATTCGAACCGGGTTGGCAATAAAAAAACCGCCTGCATTTTACTGCATGGCGGTTTTGGATTTCAAAAATTCTCAGGCGTTGGTGGGACTAGTCGAGGAAGCCGACGAGTTCTTGACTACGGCTTGGCTGTTGAAGTTTCCGAACGGCCTTCGCCTCAATTTGGCGGATACGTTCGCGGGTCACCTTGAAAATGTGACCCACTTCTTCCAGCGTGTAGCTGTAACCGTCACCGAGCCCATACCGCAGCTTGATGATTTCGCGTTCGCGATAACTCAAGGTCTTCAGGACTTTGTCGATGCGGCCACGCAACATTTCCTGAGCGGCACCGAGCGATGGGTTTTCCGCTTCGCCGTCTGGCAACAAATCACCGAACTGGCTGTCTTCGCTGTTACCGACCGGGCGGTCGAGACTGATCGGGTAACGACTCATGGCGAGGACTCGGCGAGCCTCTTCGATGGTCGTGTCCGACTTGCGGGCAATTTCTTCGAGGGTCGGTTCGCGGCCAAGTTCCTGGAGCAACTGGCGGGACACCGAGCGAACGCGCGACATCGTTTCCACCATATGAACCGGAATTCGAATCGTGCGGCTTTGGTCGGCCACAGCGCGAGTGATCGCCTGACGAATCCACCAAGTGGCATACGTGCAGAATTTGAAACCGCGGCGATATTCGAACTTATCAACAGCTCGCATCAAACCGGCGTTGCCTTCCTGAATCAAGTCAAGGAAGCTCAAGCCACGGTTACGATATTTCTTGGCGATCGACACCACCAATCGCAAGTTGCCTTCTGACAATTCACGTTTGGCTTGTTGATATTCCGAATAGACCTTCTTCAGGAACCTGACGCGATTGCGCAAGCTGGTCGGGGTTTCCTGACAAGCGATGAGAACTGTCCGCATTTCTTTGACCCACGGCTTGCGCTCAATCGCAGGACCGCGAGCAGCCTTGTGCCGTGCAATCTTCTGCTGCAAGTCCGTCACGATCATGCTGAATTTCTCAATCGTGCTGATCAAGGTCTCGATGCGTTGAGTTCGCAAACCTAGCTCTTCGATCAAACGCACGCTACGGCGGCGACGACGAGCGAGCGACAGCCAAGCGGATTTTCGATCAGCCTTCGACCGACTCTTGGAATAAGCGGTGAGGAAGTCACGACGATTTCGCTTGAGCAAAACCGTCAAGGTATTCAAGTTGTGAGGAATTCGGCCGAGGATCTGTTCTTTCTCAAGACGGTCGGTCACCGAAACCTGAACGGTGCGGTCAAATGGCAATTCGCCCGCGTGAACGCGGCGCAGAATTTTGAAGGCCGTTTGAATCACATAATCGCATTCCAGCAGTTTCGTTCGGAACTTTCGGCGGGTCTCTTCAATGCGCTTGGCCAACGTAATTTCCTGGGTGCGCGTCAACAACGGAATCTCACCCATCTGAGTGAGGTACATCCGCACCGGGTCATCGGACCAGGTATCCGTTTCGCCGATCACTGAAATCAAGTCATCGGCGGAAATATCGGCATCAACATCTTCCGCAGTTTCTGCGGTCGGGTCCGGACGCTCATCACCGTCATCCACGTCGTCAACCACCGTTTCATCAAACGGTTGATCAAGGACGCGAGTGCGTGTTGAATCTTCCTCAAAATCATCAAGGATTACGTCGTACAAGGGTACACTCCTGAACTATTGATTTAGGGGTCATGAGGGATCGGAAATAAAACACTACCGCCCAAGGCTGTGAACAGCCCGGGCGATACTCTTGTAGGGGAGCAAGTCATCATTTTCCGACACAAACAAACTTAGTTTACCACTGAATCCGCAACACAAACCAACGGACTGAAATTTGGAAAGGAATTCCAGTTAGTTAAACCTTGACTGCGGGCTCAGGTTTTCAACAAACTTATTTTTTCGACATCCCTATCTTAATTGGAGAGTTATCAGCAGGCACATTTTTGACTGCGTCATTTTTTGACCAACGTCGGAAAGTTAACAGTAGATACCTGCATTTCCGCGACTTTGGTGCTGACGGTCATTCCGTCCGAGGGGTAAACAAGTAATACGTTTGACACCCAAATCTGGATCGGTGACAGCAAAAATTTGAACAGCCCTGTTGTATGCCTTTTTCCAAGTCGCCTTATCCAAAGCGAACTCATTCCAAATAACTCCCAAATTTCCAAGCCACTTCTCTGGCAACTTGTTCGGCACCGAATTCCGCAAAAGAATCCAGTACTTCGGGAAAGTCATTGATTTGCAAACGCCTGTACAAAAAATAAGACGACCCTATAAGTCATCTTTGTTGTCATGCCAAATGTTCGCAAAAGTCGTTGATTGAATCGCTGCAAATTTTTTTATGGGCTGTTGTCGACAGCATGAGCGTTAATCAACCATCACGATTCTACTCGTAATCCATCCAAGGTCCAGTCACTTTCTCGCTCAAGACCAAAAAGTGTCGGTAGCTTCCTGGTCGGCGTCGGCAAGCCCAGCAGTGCGTCGTAGGACAGTTCATCTCGTCCGGCTTACGCGACAAAAAAAACTGAATCACGATCAATTTTCGGCCCCCAGTTTGCACAAACGCCGGAAGTCGCCAGAATACTTGCTGTTTTCGCGGTTCCACTGGACTTTTTTGCGATCCTTTACCGTAATGAAAGGGTGCGAATACCAGTTCCGATTCGTTTTTCCACTCATTCCCAAGTCGCTCAAGTCCTATGGCCACGACCTATCAGTTCCCCTGTCCAAAATGTCAGCACCAAAACTTGATCGAGCGGCGTCACGCAGGACAGTTAATGGAATGTCCGAAATGCCAGCACTCTCTGGAAATTCCAAAGCTTCGAGATTTTGCAAGTTTGTCGGCGACCACAGACAGTCAACCACAAGCCGCGGCGAAGATCTCTCATCCACTTCGCCCCTGGTTTTTTGTAATCGGATTGGGTGCCTTGGTGCTCTGTGGAATTACCGGTTATCTCCTGTTGGACTATGCCAACGGAATGATGCGGTTGGGCGAAAGATACACGGAGTCGGTTGCACCTCCCTTTTTTGATGACCGGTCAAACGATGAGCTTTGGGCCAGCTGGTACGAATTTTTTGAGCAGAATCGTGACCTTCCGCCATGGCAGCCGTCAAAAATCAAATTGACTTACGACCAAGGCGTATTGTTTCAGTACATCGCTTATGGATTATTCGCATTGGCGGCAATCGGCATGGTGCTGATGATCTGTTCTTTTGTGTTGCCCGACCAAGCCGTCCGCCTACGCAAGGTGGCAAAAAGATAATTGTTGAGACGGAATGTTGGCTGTCTCAACAGATCGCACTTAGAACAGAAATTAGTGCTGGCCTTCGGCAGGTGCCGATACCGACAAGATATCAACCAGCACTTCGCGGATTTCTTTCATTTTAACCGGCAAATGAACAAGTCTCCGGATAGTTTGCGACACGTCGGCATGCCCCTCCAAATTCTTACATTTGGGGTCAAGGAGCAAAATCGCGGGAACCACATTTTTGGTTTCGTTTTTGAATTTGTTGAAAGCCTCGATTGCCGCAGCACCTAAACCGGCGGTCCCAAAAATAATACAATCAGCTGGCATTGTTTCGGCAGGATCAAGTCCAGCGAAACGTTCCAGAGCCCGTTGCGGACTGCTCATGATCAAGACGCGATAGCCGACCTCTTTCAGCTTTTCCCGAAATTGATTTTGAATCTTTTCGTCCGATTCCACCAGCAAAATCGTGCGGTTTCGTCCTTCATCCTGCCGATGCATCAGCGCCGCGTATTCTTCGGCTTGAGTTTTGGCGACTCCCGCATCAAACAATTCCTGGTCTCCACGCGAAACAGAGTCCAACACCGTTTGAATTTCTTTGTGGGCTTGTTGAGCAGTTTGAATGCGGTTTTCAACATTGAGTTCCATCAGGCGGTTGACCAAGATCACCACGCGATGAGGCAAGTTAGGCATTTGCGCAGCAATAGGCGGAATTTCGCGAAAACGAGACGGTGCAAGACGTTTCATTCGTTCGCGTGTTTCCTTCATCGGGGGCTCGCCACAAATCATGTGGTAAAGCATACAGCCCAGGAAAAAAATATCACTGCGCGGGTCGTTCCGTTTAACATTGGTTACCCGCTCAAGTCCCGCGTAGTCGATACTGCGAGGGCCTTGGGTAGCATCGTCATCACCAGATTCCACGTTGACGGCGGCCAAACCAAAGTCGACTAATTTCGCTTGTCCCCGGCTGGAAAGCAAAACATTTGAGAGTTTTATGTCGCGGTGCGTAATGCCTTTCTTGAAGGCGTAATCCAATCCGCTGGCCAAGTCGGCAGCAATCGTCAACGCCGTGATCAACTTAAGTTTTCCGTGGGCTCTTACATAGTCGCGCAGATTCTGGCCTTCGACAAAATCCATCACCATGAAGATCCGACCGCGATCGGTTTCGACCTCGTGAATCGGCACAATGTTCGGGTGCCGCAAATCCATCACTGTGCGTGCTTCTTGGAGAAAGCGTTCGCGGGCAATATCGCTGTCGGAGTAGCGATTGCGCAAAACTTTGACGGCCTTCACGTCACCGGTCTTCACATGCACGGCTCGATAGACTCTCGCAAATGTGCCATGTCCAACCATGTACAGAATTCGCCAGTTGCCATAAAAATAACCGCGACGGTGGCCTTCCTTCAGTCGCTGGATTTGCCAATTGGTCAACAGTTCCTGTTGCAGCAGATATCGAATGTAATCTTCGACGGGCGCGACGCGACCTCCGACGGCCGAGAGAGCTTCTTCAATCTGACGCGTCTCCAACAAGCGACTTTCCAAGATTCGCTGGGCGAGTTGGTCCGCAGTGAGAAGTTCGCTCATGACCCAGTGATTCGAAGGAGGGATTAAACGGAAACGTTACCGAACAACGCAGAATGCCACTAAAACATGTTATTCCATACGTGTAAAAACATCAAATTAATTGAGCCCACTCGGTACTCTCGTTCGCGAATTGATTGAAATGATCCAATTTTAACGAAAAAAACGGCTGTCCCTTTCAATTAAGAACAGCCGCTTCGGAGAAAGAAGTTCGTTCAGAGGTCGATCTATTCGCCGTCAAGGCTTTGTTTGTAAGCGTCGCGCTCGCGTTTCGTAGCTTCCAGATCAAACATCAGGTATTTCATGTCCAGTCGCAGTTGGCCGAGAGCCTCCTGAATCAAATCGAGGATGCGACGGCGACGGCGGGTGTATTCAATGACGCGATTCAGTGGATTTTGGACCTGCTCTTTGAGGTCTTTTGGCAAACGATCAATTGCCTGAATCAGGTCCATCAAGTCGTTGGGCAAGTGCTCTTTTGTTTCGACACTGTTCTGGCTCATGTGGGCGGCTCTCGGTTGGGTGGGTGATGCCACGATAGAAAGCACACTCGATGCCAAACATTTGCGAACTGCCTACGATTCGCAAAAAACACGTGCTAGCAAGGGTTTTCGCTTCTAAAAAAAATTGCCGCCAAACCGCTTGTTGCATTTTCGCAACGCCGCGAATGATCTGGTCTTCCGCGAAAAATACTGATAAAAGCCAGCCTTTGTGGTCCGGTTCCCCCATTCGCTCAGGAATTTTCACATGTTGCCGGGAAAGTTCACATGTTGAAATTTCGCGACAACTCAGCAATCCTTCTTCGCCTCCTCGGATGCGTAATGGCGATTATTGGGTTTTTCAGTGCGACGCCGAATTCCATCGGGCAAGATCTGGCCAATATTAGCCATGACTGGCGGTTTCACTCCACCGACTGCCATTTGGTGTCGGGGTCCTGGCGGGTGCAAACCGAAAAAGCCACTCAAAGCGGCACGACGGCAAATCCTTCAGACTCCTGCCATCGCATCGACTTCGTTTGCCAAAGCGGAACGGAAGTCCTTATCAGTTGCGAAACCACGCCCATGTACGTCATCCCCGAGTTGCAAGTCCAGCTGGATGTCTGCTCGGACCATCGCAATGTGCAAATGTTTCTCGAAATCACATTCCCGAGCACGGCCTCGACCACCGGCAGTGGACCGATGACGGCTCTCATTGCCGGGCCCGTCTTAGGTGACGCCAAAAAGTGGTCAACCCTATCGATGGGTGGGCCTGCTGACTCGCTGACCGAAGCACTCAAAGAACGTTTATGGGTTTTGCGGCGTAAATTCAACGTCCCAATCGATGACCGAGGGGCTCATGTTTCGAAGGTTATCGTCAACGCCTATTCGGCTCCGGGCAACCATCGGGTTTGGTTGAAACAGCCCTTGTTTTCCGGCACCGCCGCTAAAGTCGAGACTTATAAAAACCCCGTCGTCAGGGACCTCCATGTCGCGCCGATTTCCTTCGATGAAGACGACAAACGACCTCCAGCACGCAGCCAACGGGCAGGAACCATTCTTGAAGTCGACCGAACGCCTTTCTTGGCCAGGATCGTACAGCACAATGGCGAGCCGTTTGAATACCTGAAACGACTAGGCTTCAACACCATTCAATTGGCAGCAACCGCGACTGGCGAACAATTACAGCAGGCACGACAACTGCAGATTTGGTTGATTTGCCCGCCACCACCGTCGACCGGACTGAAACCGATCGGCGACTTCTACGATCCCGTTCTGGCTTGGTCGTTGGGCGATGAACTTACTTCGTCCAACGTCGCTGCTGCTCAAAACATCGCCCGCGAAATTCGCATGGCAGACTCTAAGCTCAACCGACCCTTGTTTGCAAACGCCAACTCGGGCTACGCCACCTTCGGACAAACGGCCGACCTGTTGTCGGTTGGATTTTCCCCGATCGGAACGAATTTTCCTTTGGCCCGTTACAGCAATTGGCTGCAGACGATCACAGCGGCAACGGGTAATCATTTACCGATTTGCGCGGACATTCAAACCGAAAGCCTTGGCCAAATCATTCAACAAGCCGGCTTTTTGACAGGCCGCATTTCGCCAACCCCGCTTGAGCGCGAGCAGTTGCAAACGCTGGTCTACGAAGCCATTGCTGGCGGTGCCCGGGCGCTTCGGTTTCGCTCACGCACTCGCCTCGATTCCAACGATC
>JBEBGH010000621.1:0-1788 GCA_040081565.1 Pirellulaceae bacterium | reverse complement strand
GGTCAAAATCGTATTGGAGCTTTTTCGCCCTGAGTCGTCTGACTGCGCCTTCGACCGCCTCAATCAAATGTTTCGCAAACTCGCGCTTTTGGGCTTTGATCGATTGCTCGCTGAACTCCTTCGAGAAATGAATCTGCACATTGATCACGCCTTTGTCTGACTTGAATCCGCCAAAGTCAAAGCGTTTTCGTAACCAGTAACCGTTCTCCTTTATTTCCTTCGCGGAGTACATCTTTTTCAATCGCGTGAAAAGTTGCTGCGAGGAGAGGCGGACATCCTCGTCGAGGATGATGTAGTTCGTTTCCCCGCAGCCGCCGACTGGGTAACTCAAGTTGTACTCGATCACTATTCGAGAGATCGCCGAACCATAAGCTTCGGGAGTCATCTGTTTGTTGAGGGTCGGCATCAGGCCGTCTTCAACATCCCCGGCGAGTTTTGCGGAATTTCGGTAACAGTTTGAAATTGTGCGCCCAATCAAGATCGGGTTTTTGGGAATCCAATTACGCTGAGTTTTCAGTCGGATGTCCTGAATACATTCGGTTACGGGGTATTCGTCCCCCCGCGATGGCTTCTCTGGCATGTCCGGGCTGTAATGGTAAGAGGTACGTCCAGGTTCCATCGTGAAGCCGGCTTTACGTTTGGACCAGATTGCGGCCACAAAACGAAGTTCGGAGCATTTGTTGAAAAAGGCCGTCTCTGGGTTTCCGTTCCAGAACATTCCACGCGTCGCCTCGACCGGCTCCAGATCGCCCCATCCGACAATCGTCAGTGCTTCACACAGGCGGACAGCTCGATTCCATTGCTCCGCATTTTGGTATAGGCAATAACGTAAGAATTGCTTGGTGAGTTGCTTTCGGCAGTGCGTTCCGCCTTTTGAATCAACTAGGGCTCGAAGCTCTGCTAACGACTGTTGGGCAAAAAACTCGTCCATACCGATTGCCTCGTTAATGTGTTTAGGACGCTCTATTTGGCCTGTTGTTTGTCGCGTGCAGGACGGAATTCGTCCCCGACGTTCCAAGCCGGCAATTCGTTGGTGTTGGCAACGTCGCGGGCCACGTCCAGCATGAACTCCGCCAACACAACGAAGCCCGAAAAATCCCAGTCTGGCTGAAATTCATCCTGCGGCGAGTGGTACGCCTTGTCGTTGAAATCCTTGTGAGCCTTGGTGGCGAAGTCCTTCGGTTTGCCTGTGATCTTCATTCCCGCCGCGACGGAAAACGCGGGGACGCCCGACTGGGCCATCGAGAAATGGTCCGATCGGTAGAAGATTCCCAGGTGCGCCCGCTGGTCCGCTTCGATCTCAAGGCGGTTCTTCTCTACCGCCGCTTTGACTGTCGGCCAGATCGACGTTCGGTCGGCACCGGTCACGACGACCGAGGCCGGGACGCCCAGCGGCAGGATCATGTCCATGTTCAGATTGAGCGCAGTCTTGCTCAGTGGGATGAGCGGATTCCGGGTGTAGTATTTGGAACCGAGCAGCCCTTTCTCTTCCGCGGTGACGGCCAGGAAAACCGCGGATCGTTTGGGCTTCGGCGACTGTTGCGACCACGCACGGGCGAGTTCCAGCAGGAGGCCGCAGCCCGTGGCGTTGTCCGCCGCGCCGTTGTAGATCGCATCGCCGAGTACCGGCTTGCCGATGCCGAGATGATCCCAGTGTGCGGTGAAGACGATCGCCTCGGATTTCAACGTCGCATCGCTCCCTTCCACCAGGCCGACGACGTTGTGACTGACGAAATTCGCGATGCGGATCAGCATGTTGCCTCGCAAGTTCACACCCAAGGAATAGGG
>JBEBGH010000028.1:0-25017 GCA_040081565.1 Pirellulaceae bacterium | reverse complement strand
CAGGTAATTTGAAGAAAGCGATCCCGTTTTTGGGCCAATCGTCACATTAGCAGTCCAACGAGATGGGTTGGATTGCGAATCCTCCAAGGCAGGGTAGTCGTAATTTCTTGTCGTCTCGTTCAAGACGCCCCCCGGAAATGGTTCTAGGGAATGACCATTTCTACCATGCCACAAGGAAAAATCTTGCCAGTTTCTACCAGATTCGTCAGGCCCGAGAGTTACTTTAAAGACTGCAGTTACCGACGAAGGTCCATCACTAGCTGTTACTTTGATCAGAGCTTGACCGGGTGTGTCCGCAAGTCGCCATGTAAGTACACCATCTGACGCAGGGTCAAGTACGCCGCCAAATCCTTCAAAAGGCTTACCCCGATCAATTTGGGGGGGCACTGCGAACATGTTTGAAGGACCGTCAACAGACACCTCAAAATTGAGGTAGTGTTTGTATTCGGTGTCCAGGTCTTGAAAAATCCTCCATAGGCGGAATGATAGAGCATCGAGCTAGTGATTCAACAGTTCGATACAGCGAGTCAAGGTTGAAACAATTTTCCTGAATGCGTCCGGGCCGTTTTCGAGACCGTACATGGCCAAAAGGGAGCGGGGACGAGTCATTGCGACATAGCCGAGACAGGAATCGAACCTGCACACCTTGCGGTACTAGATCCTAAATCTAGCGCGTCTGCCAATTCCGCCACTCGGCCGAGTGCTTTCAACTCCAGACTTTATGGCTGATTCGGGGCGTTTTGTCCAGACCCGCATGATTTCGCTCGCTAATTGCGGTGTTTGACTCGATGCGATCCGGAAAGGTCTTGGCCTATAATACGACGGTGAGTTTTCATCGAAGTTGAATCCTCGAAAAATCCTAAAATCGTGTTCAACGAACAAGCGGCCGACAAAATCGAAAGCAACCAGCATGCGCAGCATTCGAGTGTTATTACTGCCTGTCTGCCAAGTGATCGGATGCCAGAAAAAAAGGCGGATACACATTGCCTTGATCGCTGCATGGGCGTTGTGTTTCATGGCTACTTCCTACGGACAAGAGGCACTTTTTTCGGGTCCGCAGGTGGGCGAATCGCTCAAGCCGTTTATGGTGCGGGGTGTTCTGGATGCAGACGCCGGCAAAGACTTAGACTTTATCACGTTGGCCGATGCGAAACCGATCGTGTTGATCTTTATCCACGACGTCAACCGCCAATCGATCAGCCTGACGCGAATCTTGTCGAACTACACCCGCAGCCGCGCGAATGACGGATTGTTCACCGGTGTGATCTTACTCGATGACGATGCGACAAAAGCCGAAGAAACGATCAAGCGGATTCGTCATGCGCTGACCGACGGAGTAAGGACGGGTGTTTCCGTGGACGGACGCGAGGGGCCAGGCAATTATGGACTCAATCGAAACGTAACGCTCACAATTTTGGTCGGGAAAGAAAACAAAGTCACGGCGAATTTCGCACTGGTACAGCCGAGCCTGCAGGTCGACCTTCCCAAGATTCTTCAAAGCGTCGTGGATGTGGTCGGCGGTGAAGTTCCCAAGCTAGAGGAACTTGAGGGCATGCGAGAAAACATGCGGCAGCAACCCAATGAAGGTTCCGCGCCAAACCTTCGGCCATTGCTCACACCCCTGATCAAACAAGGTGCAACGGACGAAGCTGTAAATTTGGCGGCCAAAGCAGTCGAGGAGCGTTGTGCGAAGGATGAAACGGCGCGGCGCGAAGTTGGCCGAATCGCCAACACCATCATCGATGCCGGCAAATTGGAAAATTACGGGACGGCGAAAGCCCAGGAATATTTGAAGAAGTGGGCCAAGGAGTTTGGCAAGCCGACAGACGAACAGCCAAACGACAAAACAAAGGAGTCAGCTTCAACTCCGTCAAACAAGGACCGCGAACGATGAGTTCCATCTGGTTGTGCGCGATCGCCTTGCTTTGCGCCTCGCCGCAAGAGTCCCTTGATTTCGATACTCAAATTATTCCGGTGCTAACGAAGTCTGGATGCAACGCGGGAGCTTGCCATGGCGCGGCAGCCGGTCGAGGTGGACTACGTTTCTCGTTGCTCGGTGCTAATCCTGATTCAGACTACGAGGCCATTGTCCAAGCGCTAGAGGGTAGGCGGGTAAATCTCGCGAAACCAGAAACGAGTCTGCTGTACCGTAAACCTACCGGGCAACTTGAACATGGAGGCGATATCGTATTTGAAGATGACGAGGCAGGAGCGGAGCTGCTGCTAACTTGGCTGCGGGCTGGTGCACCACGCGGTCCGTCGAGGAAACTGACCGAATTGAAAATTACTCCTGAGCGTCAATTGTGTCACGTGCCCGGTAAGCCAATTCAACTGCGGGCAGCAGCCAGATTCGACGATCAGCCCGCGCAAGATGTAACCGATTGGACGGTGTTTACGCCGATCGATCCGACGGCAATACAAATTGACGATAACCATGTCGCTCGCGTTTTGCGACGCGGGCAACACAGAATTGTCGCCAGATTTCTCAATCAGGTTATCCCGATACAGATTAGCGTTCCCTTCTCGGATCAATCTCTCGAACTAACGCATGAACCGCGAGCAAATTTTATTGACGACGAAGTCTTGCAAGTGCTTGGCGAATTGCAATTGCCGGTATCGCCGCCGGCAACCGATACGGCTTGGCTGCGTCGCATCTCGTTGGACTTGACGGGGCGATTGCCGGAACCGAGCTTGGTTGATTCGTTTCAGGCGGACGAGTCAGTCGACAAACGGAGTCGAACGGTAGACTCGCTGCTGGCCAGCGACGCCTTCAATGATTACTGGACATTGCGGTTTGCAAAATTGCTGCGAATGCACTCGCTACCTAACGAACCCGAAAGCTTCACCGCCTACGCTGCTTGGCTGCGCAACGGAATCAGCGAAGGAACGGGCTTCGACAAACTGGCCCGTGAATTGTTGACGGCAACCGGCGATACCCATTTGGTGGGCGCGGCAAACTTTGGCCGAATGGTGGGCGATCCCAGAGCTCACGCAGAATTGGTCGGAAGCGTTTTCATGGGCGTTCAATTGGGTTGCGCGAATTGTCATAACCACCCGCTCGACAAGTGGACGCAAGATGACTTTCACGGATTGGCGGCTGTTTTTGCCAAGCTGGAACGAGGACGAAACGTCCAAATCTCGGCGCGTGGCAGTGTTACGAATTTACGCACCGGGGAGCCCGCCAAGCCACGAATCCCGGCGACTCGCGATTTGAGCGACGAGGGTGATCATCGAGAGGCGGTGTTTGAGTGGCTTGTCTCGTCCGAAAAAAACTATTTTGCTCGTGCCACCGTTAATCGACTTTGGCGAGCCATGTTTGGCCGAGGCCTTGTCGAGCCCACGGATGATTTGCGCGATACCAATTTGGCGACTCATCCGGAATTATTGGAACGACTTGCCGAGGATTTCGTGAATCACGGGTTTGACGTTCGGCATACGTTGCGGCTGATTGCACTCAGCCATACGTATGCACGTAGCGAGGCTATCGCGGGGAACGAACTGGATGATCGGTTCTATTCGCATGTGATTCGTCGTCCGCTGGAACCCGAGGTGCTGGTGGATGCCATCTCGGACGTGACGGGAGTGGCCGAGAGCTTTCCGGGACAAAATTCTGTCCGCGCTGTAAATATGATCGATCCTGCGGCACCGGCTCCGGTACTGGAACGACTGGGGCGTTGCCAGCGGGCCAATGGGTGCCCGGAAAATATGGAGGCCGAAGACGGCGGCCTGCCCGCTCAACTTTATCTGCTGAACGGCGATATCATTAATCGGAAGCTAACCGACCCGGCCGGTAGACTTCGGCAATTGATCGATCACCAAACTGATAACGAAAGCATCGTCGATGAGTTCTTTGTCCGAGGCCTTGGTCGACATCCCACAACCGAAGAATTAAACGGGTGGCTCGATCGATTGAAGACGGAAAATGCTGAAGAAAGGCGTAAACGCTTGGAGGACTTCGTGTGGAGTTTGCTCAATAGCCGCCACTTTCGGGAGAACCGTTAAATGAGCCGATTCTATGGAAATCCAAAGAAAAACGGCGACCGCAGAGCCCCGCGTTGTGATGGAGTTTCACGGCGTGATCTGTTGCGATTCGGCAGTTTGACGGCGTTGGGATTAGGCCTCACTGATCGCTTCCGGTTGCAGTCGTTGGCCGATGAACCGAGACGGATTCGGGCCAAGTCTTGTATTTTGTTGTGGCTGGATGGCGGGCCGAGCCATCTGGAGATGTTTGACCTCAAGCCTGAGGCACCGGCAGAGGTGCGCGGCCCCTTTCAACCGATCGAGACCAACGTACCCGGCATCCGCATCAGCGAGTTGTTGCCGGAGACTGCGAAGGTCACTGATCGACTGGCGATCATTCGTTCGATGACTTCTCCGCTGGGTGAGCATGGCCTCGCGAATCAATATCTGCTCACCGGTTACCAACCATCGCCGGTGATCGAATATCCGAGTTATGGTTCGGTACTGAGTCACTTGAGGGGGGGGAAACCCGTACTGCCGCCTTACGTGGCGATTCCCGAGGCGCGATCGGCGGGCGCAGGTTTCCTGGGAAGCCGCAACGAACCGTTCGTGACGGGGGGCGATCCCTCGCGGGCAGACTTCCGCGTTCGCGATTTGGATTTCTTTCCAGAAGTTGACGAAACCCGTTTGGCACGCCGACACGAATATCTGGCTGCGTTTGATCATGTCCAGGCGAACTTTGAAGCACAAGCACTCGCCTCGGATTCGGAGTTCGACCGCGCCTATCGGTTGGTCACGTCTCCAGAGGCCAAGGGCGCGTTTGACCTTTCGCAGGAACCGGCCGACGTCCGCGCACGTTATGGTTCCCGAATGTTTGGCCAAAGTTGTTTGTTGGCGCGACGGTTGGTGGAACGCGGCGTTCCCTTCGTCAGTGTGCACAACTCGGGTTGGGACACGCATGAGAATCTGGTATTGCAATTGAAGCTGGGCTATTCTGGCGCAAAAAACGGTGTCGGCCTGATTCCGACTTTTGATTTGGGTTTCTCTGCGCTGGTTCGCGATTTGGCTGACCGAGGACTATTGGATGAAACGCTAGTCGTCGCCATGGGAGAATTTGGCAGGACACCCAAGTTAAATACGCGTGGGGGGCGCGACCATTGGCCACGCGTCTTCAGTGTGGTGCTCGCCGGTGGCGGCGTTCGCGGCGGGCAAGTTATCGGCTCCAGCGACCGAGTCGGTGAGAGTCCACGAGATAATCCGGTGACGCCGAACGATCTGGCTCGCACCATCTATTCGTTGCTGGGAGTCGACGCCGATGTCGAGTTGCGAACAGCGGACGGTCGACCCGTTCCCGTGAACCAAGGCGGGAAGGTCATTCGGGAGCTTATCGGGTGAGAATGAAAACTTGGGTCACTCGTTTTGTTTTGGCGGTAGACGTCAGCCTAATTTGGTTATCGTTTTTCGCGATGAATCTGCATGCTGACGCACCGATCACAGCCCTAGCTATGGCGCCTGACGGGCGGTTCGTCGTGTTCGGTTCTCAACAAGGAATTGAGGTGCGCGATTTTCCAGCATTGAGTCTCGTCGCTCAGTGGAAAACACAGCTAACGAACGTACATGATTTGCAGTTCTCGCCGGACGGAAAGACGCTGCTGGCCGCTGGCGGCTCGCCCGCCGAATTCGGGATGATCGAAAACTGGAACTGGTCTGAGAAAAAGTGTTTGAATTCCATAAAGGTCCATCGAGACGTAGTCTATCGAGTCGCTTGGTCGACCGACGGTTCGCACTGGGCAACGGCCAGTGGTGATGGCGAGTGCCAGGTCTTCGAGAAGGCGACAGCAACACGATCGGCAAGTTACACTGGCCATTCGCGCGGTGTACTGTCGCTGGTGTTTCTGGATAACGATACGATCGCCTCGGCTGGAATGGATCAGACGATTCGCCTCTGGAATTGTCGAACGGGCGAACACTTACGGACGCTCGACAATCACACGGATACTGTCAATCAATTGGCGGTACGGCCGAGTTTAGCTGACGAGAAAATGATGTTTCTAGGATCAATTGGCGAGGATCGAACGATTCGCTTGTGGCAGCCATTGATTGGTCGATTGGTTCGTTTCGCGCGGCTATCGTCAGTACCTCGCTGCCTTGCTTGGACCGCCGATGGTCAACAGATTTTGATCGGTTGCAACGACGGCCGCCTTCGAATCGTCGATTTTGAAAGCATGGACGTGACGCACGAGATTCCCGCGGTGGATGATCGCATTCACGAACTGGTTCTTGCCGGGGATTCGAAATCGGTGTTGGTCGCCGGTGCCAAAGGTGGTGTCGTGGTTGAATTGAACAAGTGAAACGTTGTCGAAGTAAAACATAATCGAGTATTCGCCGAGGCCAAAAAAAGATGTTGACCAAGAACTCTCAAGCGTGCCGTACAGTGGTGTTGGCCTTCGCGGCGTTCGCCCTTTGCGTGTATGAGGCTTCGGCGGCTCAAGAGGTCAAATCTTCGCGGCCAAATATTCTTGTGATCATGGCTGACGACTTGGGATTCTCCGATGTCGGTTGTTACGGCGGCGAAATCGCAACTCCGAATTTGGATTCGTTGGCAGCCGGCGGATTACGATTGACTCAGTTCTACAACACCGCGAGATGCTGGCCATCTCGGGCTTCGCTACTGACCGGTTACTATCCGCAGCAAGTTCGCCGCGACCAGGTACCGGGGGTCAAAAGCGGTAACGGCGGTACGCGGCCAGCTTGGGCTCGCTTGCTCTCCGAATTATTGCAACCGCTGGGCTATCGCTCGTACCACTCAGGCAAATGGCATGTGGACGGCAAGCCACTCGAAAATGGATTTGAGCGATCCTATAAACTCGACGATCACGATCGTTATTTTGCACCTCGTCAACATTCAGAAGACGATCGGCCGTTGCCAGCGATCGTTGAGGGGAGCGATTATTATTCGAGTACAGCAATTGCCGATCATGCCATCAAATGCCTGCAAGAACACGCGAACAAACATTCCGAACAACCCTTCTTTGGTTTCGTAGCCTTCACCGCGCCGCATTTTCCGCTTCAGGCTCGAGCCGATGACATCGCCCGATATCGTGACCGCTACCTTGCCGGTTGGGATGCGTTGCGTGATGAGCGCTGGCAGCGAATTCAGCAAATGGGAATCGGTGGTGCTGCATTGTCAGCGGTTGAACGCGATGTTGGACCGCCCTATGCGTATCCAGAAGTTCTCGAACGACTTGGACCAAACGAAGTCAATCGTCCCATCGCCTGGGAAAAACTCACCCCGGATCAAAAAAAATTCCAAGCCACAAAGATGGCCATTCACGCGGCGATGGTCGACCGGATGGACCAGGAAATCGGTCGACTTCTTACACAAGTCCGAGCGATGGACGCCCTCGACAACACCTTGATCCTGTTCTGTTCGGACAACGGAGCAAGTGCTGAAATGATGGCCCGTGGAGATGGTCACGACGTCTTGGCGGAGCCCGGGAGCGGCGACTCGTACTTATGCTTGGGGCCCGGTTGGTCGAGCGTGGCAAACGCACCTTTCCGCCGACACAAGACCTGGGTTCACGAGGGAGGAATTTCCTCGCCGCTGGTTGTTCACTGGCCACAGGGGATCGCCGCCCGTGGCGAAACGCGATCTTCGCCGAGTCACTTGATCGATCTTGTGCCGACGATCCTGGAAGCTGTTGGCGGAAGCGTTGCCGATCCAAAGCCGATTGACGAAAAACCGCCGCTGCCGGGAAAGAGCCTGTTGCCTTTGTTCCAAAAGAACCAGCCTGTTGAGCGCGAGGCCTTGTGGTGGTCGCATGAAGGGAATCGAGCGCTACGCTTGGGCGATTGGAAAATCGTTTCGGCCGGAAAACAAGGTTCTTGGGAATTGTATGACCTGAGTACGGATCGTTCTGAGTCACGGAACCTGGCGTCGGACCAGCCACAAAAAGTCCGCGAGCTGGCAGAAGTCTGGGAACGTATGACTTCTGATTTTGCCGCACAAGCGACTCGCGATGCGTCGCCGCCCAAGCCGGCCAAGCTGATCGAAGTTCGGACGATTTGGGACCTCGCACCACACAATGCCTTTACCGACCTGGTTCGGTTTCAAGACCGTTGGTTTTGTGTTTTTCGAGAAGGCTCAGGGCATGTGTCCGCCGATGGGGCTTTGCGAGTGATCACATCCGCTGACGGTGTGAAATGGGAATCGGCCGCACTGATCAGTTCGCCCAACTCAGATTTGCGCGATGCGAAAATATCAATCACTCCAGCGGGGCAGCTAATGCTCAGCGGAGCGGAGGCGCTGCACGATACGAAGGTCAAGTCGCACCAATCGTTAGCGTGGTTTTCCCAAGATGGAAGGAAATGGAGCGAACGTCAGGAGATCGGCGACCCTAACTTTTGGCTTTGGCGAGTGAACTGGCATCAAGATCGCGCCTTCTCCATTGGTTATTCGTGCACCGAAAAAAGATCGATCCGCCTTTACAGGAGCGATGAAGGTAAGAATTTCGAAACACTTGTAAAGGACTTGGGCGTCGCGGGTTACCCCAATGAAACTTCTGTGGTTTTTTGGCAAGATGTGGCGCATTGTTTACTGCGGCGAGATGGCGAATTTCCCAGCGGTTTATTGGGTACAGCCCGAGCACCGTTTACGGAATGGAGTTGGCAAGACTTGAAGACCAAGATTGGCGGCCCGCAAATGATTCAGTTGCCGGACGGTCGTTTGGTAGCAGCAGTGCGACTGTACGATAAACAAGTGCGGACATCGCTGTGCTGGATCGATCCGAAAGCTGGTGCGATTGAGGAGTTTCTGGCGTTGCCCTCCGGGGGTGATTGCAGTTATGCCGGAATGGTTTATTACGACCAAGTCCTGTGGGTCAGCTATTACTCCTCCCACGAAGGCAAGTCCAAAATCTATTTGGCGAAGGTCAAGCTTTCGCAATAGAAACTGTGGAGTGGTTTTGGGATCGAATGGAGGCCCATCGCTGGCCATTGTCAGACCGGAATGAAGGTTTCAATAAACCGCGGCGTGCACTATGCTGAAGCCTTTGACAATTGTCTCAAAGGGTAAAACTGAATGTGGGTTGTACTTCAACTGGTGATTGGATTGGTATTGCTGGTTGTCGGTGCGGAATGGTTGGTGCGAGGAGCATCGAGATTGGCTCAGGCCTTTGGTGTGTCGCCGCTGGTGATTGGTCTGACCGTCGTCGCATTCGGTACCAGTGCTCCCGAATTGGCGGTAAGCGCATTTGCCAGCTTCCAGGGAAATGCCGACATCGCGCTAGGAAATGTGGTCGGCAGCAATATCTTTAACGTGTTAATCATCCTGGGGATTTCGGCGGTCGTGATGCCCTTGGTTGTACACACGCAACTGATCCGGCTCGATGTACCTTTGATGATTACCGTTTCGGGCTTGGTCTATGTACTGGCTTTGGACGGCAGCATTTCGCGTTTAGAGGGAATTGGGTTATTCGTCGGCATCATCCTCTATACCTGGCTATTGATTTATCTGAGCCGCCGTGAAACGAAAGAAGCTCAAGCCGAGTTCTCGTCAAATTCGCCAGAAATCGCGCCGCGTAAATTTGGCCTTTGGATCGATCTGTTCATCATCGTGGCGGGGTTGGCCGCGCTTATGGTCGGTTCGAAATTTCTGATTGACTCCTCGACTGAAATTGCCCGGGCTTTGGGAATTAGCGAGCTGATTATTGGCTTGACCATTGTGGCGGCCGGAACCAGTTTGCCAGAATTGGCGACAAGTGTTGTGGCAGCCTATCGGGGGCAAAGAGACATCGCAGTTGGCAATGTTGTGGGCAGCAATATCTTCAACATTTTGTCGGTACTGGGACTTTCTGCGATCCTGGGCCAACACGGAGTTGCGGTTTCTGCGACTGCATTGAATTTTGATATCCCGGTAATGATTGCCGTCGCCGTCATGTGTTTTCCTGTGTTATATACGGGATACATTATCTCCCGCGGCAATGGGCTTCTTTTTCTTGGTTACTATGTCGCTTATGTCACCTATTTGATTTTGCAACAGTATCAATTGCCGGTGTTGGATACTTTCAAAAACGCTATGTTGTGGTTCGTGATTCCGCCGACAGTGGCCACGATATTGGCGTTGGCCGTTTGGCAATGGCGAAAGAATCGCGTTGCCGCGTAGCTGTGAACGATTTTCTCAAGTTACAGAACTCATCGATTGCCACTAGTTGCTTCACACCTTTGGCGTTCGACAAAATTGAATACGCCTACATTCCGAAACTAAGGTTCCGTTATTCTTGAAGAGGCTTTATGGCGTCCGGATCAACTGATCGTTCGAAAAATGTCCCCAAGTTACTCACTGCAGTAACGTTGCTTTATTTGGCAGCTGGAGCATTCGCTGCCTTGCGAACCGACAATTGGGAATTTGTGTTCTACATCTTGGTGGTCTTGGCCATCGGACTTCTGGTTTTGCTGATTCACTCCCGAATTGGGCTGACCCACAGCGTTTTGTGGTTGTTATCGTTGTGGGGGTTTTTGCACATGGTGGGAGGGCTGGCGCCGTTACCCGAAGGCTGGTCGCATGAGAGCGGCAAACCCGTTTTCTATAGCTGGGATGTGATTCCGGGATTGCTGCGATACGACCAGATCATTCACAGCTTCGGCTTTGCGGTAGCGACTTGGGTTTGCTGGCAAAGTTTGTCAAAGACATTGGGCGCGCGACGACATCAAACGGGAATGGTAGCGTTGGCTGTGTTTGCGGGTTTGGGCTTGGGAGCGACTAATGAAGTCGTCGAGTTTTTCGCAACCTTATTTCTGGATACCAATGTGGGAGGCTACGAGAATACCGGTTGGGATTTAGTCGCCAATACGGTGGGTGCATTAACCACGGGATTATGGGTTCGATTCTGGCCCGCAAAGTCGGGTTCGCAGGATTGAGCGACGATTGGACTCATTGTCCGTTTTGCGACAGAAGCTCGGCAACCGAAATCGAATTGGATCAAATTGGTTAAATAGCGAAAAAGGAATCTAAAGATGCTTCGACCGAAGTTCGGGCGGGAATTAGGCGTCGCCTTTTTGATTTGGCAATGGTTGGCTATTTGTAATGGCCTGTTTGGGTTCCAAGATGATGGCGATCGAGTATTCGGCAACACGAAAGTAAACCGTTTCGAACTGAAAATGAGTGCCGAGCAATTCACCCGTTTAACTCCGGATCAACGAACGCCATTGGCGCCAAAACGTGAAACGCCCCCGCAGATTGAACAAAGCGAGGCCCACCGCAATACTTTTGGCATCGAACTTCCCTGGTCGCAAGCTGAACTCGTTTTCAATGGCAAAACTTACCCGGATGTTGGCGTCCGCTACAAAGGCAACTACACGTTCATGGCGACGATGCGTTTGCTTAAGAAATCGCTGAAGATTGATTTGAATCGGAATGTGTCTGGCCAAAAACTTGATGGGCTAACGATGTTGAACCTCAATTGTGGGATTACCGATCCAACCTTCACCCGCGAGACGATTTCCTATTGGTTCCTGCGGGAGGTTGGAGTGCCAGCTCCACGTACTGCTTTCGCACAGCTGTTGCTTACGGTTCCAGAAAAATACGAAGCAGAACTGGTGGGAACCTACACCCTGGTAGAACAAGTCAACAAGTCATTTCTCAAACATCATTTTGGGGATGGATCGGGGATGTTGTTGAAGCCGGAAGGCCTGCAGGGGGGGCCGACTTTTTTGGGGCCGGATTGGTCTGCCTATGAAGCACAGTACCGGCCGGAAAAGGACCCGACTTCCGAACAAAAAAATCGACTGATGGAATTCACCAAACTGATCAGTCAGTCAACGGACGAGGAATTTTCACAGAAAATCCATAGCTACCTCGATCTTAACGCGTTTTTGACATTCATCGCCGCCAATACGCTGCTTTCAAATCTCGACAGCTACCTGGGCATCGGCCACAACTACTACCTGTATCTCGATCCCGAATCCAATCGGTTCTATTTTATTCCGTGGGATCTCGACCTTTCACTGGCGACTTGGCCGGCTGTAGGCACGCCCGAGCAATTGGTGGAGTTGAGTATTCTTCACCCGCACGCGGGAAAGAATCAGTTGCTGGACAGGATTCTGCAGGTTGATGAGCTTCGTCAGCTGTATCGGTCAATCTTCAAGGGAATGTATGAAACGCACTTCACATTGAAAAAGTTGAATGGCGAATTGGATCTGATCGAGGCCGCACTTCGCGAACCTCTGGCCGCCGAAGCGCTGGCATTTAAAGCTCGAAACGAAGATCGCGAACAAGGTGGACTGGGCAAAGGAATTGGTAAAGCTCAATTCGGTCAATCAATGCCGCCCCGTCGTTTTTTCGAATTACGAATGCAGTCCGTTACGGCACAACTTGCGGGCGAACCCAAGGGCTTCGAGCCCAAGCCGTTCGGTGTGGGTTTTGCTCCCAACATGAACCAACGCCCGCCTGTTAAGAATTCGAAATGAGCCTGCAATTGTTGCACGAAAAAACCCACGCGATTCATCACCGTGTGGGTTCTAGTTTTTTATTGAAATCAATCGGTTAGACAGTCACGCGACGTCGGCGACCATAGATCAAGCCCGCCATGCCGGCTGCAAAGATGACGGCCATTGATCCGGGTTCGGGTACCGCCATCAAATTTACTTGGTTGGCTGTCGAAGTATCGACCACCCAGTAATAGCCGGCGGTCAAAGTCGGGGTCGTACCCAAGTTCAAGCCATTGTTCGTCAGTGCACCGGTGTAATTAAACAAACGCCATTGGTCACCAGCCAATGCACTCAGGAATGATCCGGCAGCCACAATATTCAAAGTGCCATCCAAAGTCAGATTCGTAACACCCGTGATCAAATCGTTATTTGCACCACCCGGCGTTTGGTCACCGCCATTGAGATCGAATACCAATGTCGCGCCTGCGCCCAATGTGAAACTGTTGTTGACGAATAAGGTCCCGGGGCTGGTTCCTGGAAGAACCGTTCCACCCAAAACCGTCACAGGGCCATTCATTGTTCCAGTGCCGCTCAATGTGCCACCGTTCATGTTTACCGTGCCGTTAACGATGCTGGACGTGGCCAAAGTAACGCTGCCGCTGTTCAAGGTTAGGCCGTTAACAGTACCAGTAGCATTAACATTCGCATTACCTCCAGCAACGGTGGTTGCACCATTAACGGTGCCGTCCACATTAAGCGTGGCAGTTGAGTTTACCGTTACCGCAGAAAGAGCGCCTAGAGAGCCCGTCAGATTCAGAATACCGGCGTTAAGTATTGTCGCTCCGGTATACGTGTTTGCATTAGACATCGTCACAGTACCACCAGTTGACTTCGTCAACCCGGCACCACCGCCCAAGATTGCCGACACTGTGCCGTCTTGGACGCTATAAGAAGAACCCGTCAACACGCCAGTTGTTCCGGAAATCGTTCCAGATGCCAAGGTAACCGCACCGACGGTATCGCTATTTCCACCGAGAGAGAGTGTCCCGCCATTCACAGAAACCGCACCGGTGTTAGCCAACGTGTCCGTTAAATGACCGAGAATCAGCATTCCGCTGTTCACGGCCGTTGTGCCACTGTAGCTGTTGGTATTTGATAGAGTGAATGATCCGGCTGTTGTTTTGGTCAATCCGACAGCGCCCCCGAGGGTGGCAGATGACGAACCACTGCGGACATCGAAGGTTGTGGTACTTGAGAGAGTCCCACCGCCGGTGATGGAACCGCCATCAACGATAACTTGACCAACGGTGTCGCTGAATCCAGCGAGCGCCAACGTGCCAGTGGTATTTACCGTGACACCACCTGTAAAAATCGCGTTGTTGACTCCATAGGTCACGGTTCCCGCATTGATTGTGGTCAAGCCGGTATAGGTGTTGGCTGCATTGAGATTTAAATTACCGGCACCATTCTTGGTCAAGCCACCGGCACCGCCACCTAAAACGCCGCCAAGAGTCGTCGTTCCAATTCCACCAATAGTTAGGCCGAAAGCACCATTCGAAATCGCCTTATTGATGACTAAAGAACCGGCCGCGGTTGTATGTTGAAAGGTCGAGTTCGCGCCCAACGAAAACACCCCAGTGCCGGCCGAAGACACGGTGTTGGTACCGTTTTGTGAATTAAAGGCACCGACAGAATTTACAGAACCGATAATAAAATTACTTTGGCCAATCGCAAAAGTGAAATTGTTGCTTAGGGTCGAATCGCCTAAATTAAACGTCTTCAACTGGAGATTCAATCCAAAAACATTAACATTGATCGTTTGATCGCCAAGAATGTTATTGTTAACGTTGGCAACCGCATCAAGGCCCGACGGATATTGGCCGAATCCTCCGCCAGTCCAAGGTGCACCTGGGTTGGTATAGTTAAAGGCTCCGGCGCCGGTTTGGTTCCAAGTCATTGTCGTGTTGACAGCTTGGCCACTCGCATTGGAAACAAATAAGAGGAAGGCGGCGATAGACAGAGCCGAAACTTTCCAAGAAATATCACAAATAAACCGAGGCATTCCCACACTCCAAAAGCGAGTAACTCGAGATACATTTATTCTGCAAGCTTCGCATTTTAGTTGCAATCGATACAACCGCAACCTCCCTAGATCCCCATTTCTGACATTTTTTAGGAAATTTTTGGGGGCTCAAAAAAACATCAAAAGGCGTTCATTTTCGCGAATATGATCACCCTGCTTTTGAGGGGAACATTGGAGGGCAGCGGGTGCTTTCTATCAGCGGAAAACGGCTGCTTGCAGGCTGTTGATTTAGTCCTAACCCGAAGCGTCAGCGAGGGATTCCGTGCCCCTCGCGGACGCTTCGGGTTGTGATAAAGCCATTGCCGTCAGAATCTCCACTAAATCAACAGCCCCCTTGCGCCGTGCCGCTCATGCATCAAAAGAAATAGCCGCGTAAAACGCGGCTAGTCGAGCGCCCCCGCCAGGGCTCGAACCTGGGACACACGGATTAACAGTCCGTTGCTCTACCGACTGAGCTACAAGGGCAAAATTTTAATTTAAGACTTAGTAAGTTGTAAGTCGTTGAATTCGCAACTCATGAAGTCAAACAACAAGCGCGCTCATTGAGGAGTGCAACTGTCGTCAATTTCAAAGGATACCGTCTCAAAAACGACGGACAACATAAAAAGGGGAGGAAAACTCGGAAATCTCGAACCCCTTCGTCGTTTGTCAGTTTAGAAAAACTGCGACCAGCAAGCAAGACCGTTTGCGGTCCCAAATGTTCGCTTGAGGTGCAATCTGGCATATGAAATGGGTCTGGTCGATGCGGCGAATTTGCTCACAACAGTGTTCGTGATCCACGCATTTTGCAGAACTTGCTGTCCGCGTGGGGGTTAAACTTTCGCTGCAGGCACGGATATGCCAAGGCGAGCAAGGATCGCATCTCAAACTTTTACGCTTACTTTTTGAAAGGCCTTTAACGTGAAAATTGCAAATATTCTTTGTGCAGTCTGCTGGTGCCTGGTTTTAACTGGCGGTGCACTGCAGGCTTGGGCCCAGTCGGCGACGTTCAAGATCGACGAAACGCATACGGCCGTGAGCTTCGCGATCAGTCATCTGGGCTTTAGCGAAACGCATGGTCGATTCAACACCGTGAGCGGAAGCCTGACTTACGACGCCGCCAATCCATCCAAGGGCAGTTTAAACGTCACGATCGATGCGAACTCGATTGACACCAACAACAAACAACGCGACGACCATCTTCGCGGTCCAGATTTCTTCAACGCCAAACAATTTCCAAAAATCGAATTCAAAAGCAGTAAAGTTGAAGCAGCCAACGACGGCTGGAATGTAACCGGAACGATGACGATGCACGGCGAGTCAAAAGAAATCACGATTCCACTCAAGAAGAATGGAGAAGGTGAAACTCCGTTTCGAGACTACCGCATTGGTTTCTCGGGCGAGCTGAAAATCAAGCGTTCGGATTTCGGGATGAAAGGGATGATTCCCGCCGAAGGAACCAAAAAGGGAATCGGTGATGAAGTGGCGATTTGGATCAGCTTTGAAGCTGTTCGCCAATAGTCATGCTCGATTTTCAGCAACTGGTTATTTGTGCCTTGATCCCCGGGCTTTGTGTCTGGGGATCAATTTTTATTGCGCGGCGGCGGGAGTTCTCCTGCCGAGTCGAGATCGCAGCAGCCATTGCGATTGCCGTGTCGCTGTTTGCGTTTCGGTGGCTCGACGAATGGAATAGTTTGAGTGGCGACGCAAAAACTCTGGGCCAATCGTTTTCGTTAGCGGCGCGTCGGTTTTGGCTGCCCAAAGAAGCCCGAGACTGGTTGGCCGTGGCCTTTGTCATCGCAGCTCCATTGATCGCGCTTGATCACGCCTGGAAGCGACCTCGCTGGATGGTAATAGTGTGGGGATCGTTAATATCTGTAACCTTGTGGCGATTTCTGCTGGGTAGCGTTTATCTGGACCAATGGACTTTAGCGCAATTGACCGCACGGCTAATTAGCGCGGGAATGTTGGTCGCCGTCGCGTCGTTGATATTGGGAATCGGAAATCCAGAATCGCAGCCTCGAGGATTACTCAAACGAATTGTCGTGGCTATGGTTTTCGTGTTGGCTTCGATTGTGGCGATGAGCTCAGGCAGTATCAGCGGGGGCATGATTGGCCTGTTGGTGGCCGCAGCGGCAGGTCATGCGGCGATTGTCGGCTTGGTAATTGGCCAAGGTCGCACTTCGCCGATTTCGGCCGGGTTTTGGGTTTTTGCACTAACCGCCGTCTTGTTGGTTGGTGTTTATTTTTCTGAAATAACGACCACAAATTTTCTGTTGTTGATCGCGGCAACCGGCATCGCGGGCTTCATCGAACTTCGCCCTCCAGCGACTCGATTTTCGCGATTGGCTGTAGCTCTGGCGGTGATCGCCAGTTTGGGCCTGGCTGGGATAGCGGCCGGGTTGTCGATCACGGAGGCACTGGACGAGATGCAGAAGAAATCCGACAACCCATACTCATCGATGTAACGTCCAGAGCATTTTCGCAATTACTCGGACAGCGCCTTGAGGAAGGCCACCAGCTGTTTTTTTTCCGCGTCAGTCAGGTTGAGCGGTTTTAATTTGGGATCCAAGCTTGGGTCCTTGGGCGAGCCACCGCGACTGTAGAACTCGACGACGTCTTCCAAAGTCTTCAGGCTGCCATCGTGCATGTAGGGAGCCGTCAGGGCAGCGCCGCGTAGCGTGGGTGTCTTGTAACGAAACCGGTCCGAATCAATTCCCGTTTTGTTGAAGAGTCCAGGATCACGGTTGGCCGATTCAAACCCGACGCCCGTATTGTGAAAATCTTCGTCGGAAAAATTTTCGGTACTATGGCATTGCCAACAACCGCCTTTGCTTTCGAACACCCACATCCCTTTGCGGGCTTCTTGCGGAAGAGCCGTGTAGTCATTGTTGCGGAAGCGGTCGACTTGGGAGCCTCCAATCAGCAGCGTCCGCTCGAAACAAGCGATGGTCTTGGCGAGTGTGTCACGGTTGATTGGGTTGGAATCTTTTTCCGAATGAGACGTCGGGAACGCGGCGGCAAAAAGTGCACGGTATTCGGAACTGGCGCGGAGTCGATCGATTGCCGCATCAATGCTCGTCCCCATTTCGTCTTTGTTTTCGATTGGCTGCAAGGCCTGATCTTCGAGCGACCCACTGCGACCGTCCCAAAACTGAGTCTTACCGTACGCTCGATTTAATAGAGAAGGTGCGTTGCGGGTGCCAACGCGATCATCGATCCCAACCGCTACCGGATCGTTCGTTGCGAAATTCAATTCCGCCTTGTGGCAAGTCGCGCAGGAGATTTTGTTATTGCTTGATAAGATCGGGTCATGAAACAGCTTGCGACCCAATTCCACTTTGGCAGGTGTGAGAGGATTGTCCTCGGGAATCGGCGGCAAAGCGGGAAAACCCAGAGGGATTTTCAGTTCGTAGACGTCAGCCTGGTCTGTGTCTTGAGGCGAAGCGGCTGGGGCAAGCGGCCAGCAAACAAGCACAAGGATGACGCTGAAAATTCGCATGGATGACCGGCAACATAGGTTAGCGAGGCGAAGGCCCCATTCTACCATTTGTTCAGCGAAACGCAAAAAGTTACCGACCGGCGGCTCGGCTGATCGCGCCCCACAGCGTGACCTGTGCATCGCCCAGCCACGAGCCGAGAGACATCACGACCCGCCCAACGGAATAAGTCTCGGCGGGCCATTTGATTTCCGCGTTTGCCGCCAACGTGTCGATTTTTGAGACATTCTGCTCCGACAGTCGCTCGAGCAAAAACCAATCGCGAACGTGTCCTACACCAATTTGTGCGAACTCTTCGAGATGGGAAATCTTCACCGACGTATAGACGTCGCCGACTTGGTAGCCAAAGTCAAAAGCAATTGGCCGATCTCCGACCTTCAATTGGTAAAGCCGAAACAGCCCGGCTTTCGATAATGACTTTCGCCAGGTGTTCCAATAACGATGTTCGTTTTTGTTCGAAAGGATTGCCGAACCGGCCGCGCCCTTCCAACTCGCGAGTTCAATTTCCAGTGCCCTGCCAAACGCTTCGAGACAAACCGGCGAATCGGTCGAAAACTCTTCCAGGCGGACTGCCCCCTGCCCTTCGAGATCGCGCCTCCAACGGCGAAGTTTCTTGCGATGGTTGGACGACGCATGCTCGAGAACGTTGCCACCCGTAGGCACTTGAATGACTGCAACTTCATGCGGCTTCTTGGTCCAGCAGGCCAGTCCATTGCTGCCAGCCAATTCGACTAACCACTGACTGGCGGCTTGAGTTAAGTCAAACCAATCCAGCTTCAAGTAGTCGAGTCCCATTGTGCGAAGGCCTGACACGAGCGCCGCGCCGACTTCAGCCAGGTCTGACTCGTGATCCAGCAACAACGTTCCGACCGGCGAACAGGGATTGCCAAGTGAATAACCCATGCTGCCCATGACCAGGCGTTTCGCCGTTCGCAACGGTAATGCCGCGACCATTTTTTGGCCATCGTAAATTGCCAGAGCGCGAAAATCATTTGGTTCGAAAAAATGTTCGGCGTTTAAGGCGACGATTTCAGCGCGATGATTCGCGGAACGTTGGTTGCTGCGAACCCACAGGTCATTCCAATCGGCCTGGTTTTCAATTAGCTCGTTAATATTCTTGATGATCAGCTTACGCAACATGACTACTCGGCGACCTCCGGCGCTTGTTGAGTTGAGGGGGAACTCCAAAGGCCGCCAATCGATTTGAGCTGTCTTCCGGCATTCCACAACGTGTTCTTGAGTCGAGCGGACGCATGAGGTGCCGTGCAGCGAGTCGTCAACAAGGGAATTCGGCTTGTACCCCAGGCCTCTTTGTACGGTTCGTCACCTCGCAAAAAATCAAATTCGGTTAGGCCAGTCTCGATCGCATAACGAAGTGAACAAGTGTTGATCAAATGCCCCGGTTCCAAATGATCGAAGGCGGGATCAAAGCCCGATTGGTACATCCACAATCGATGGCGAGTCCGGAACAGGAGCAGATAACCAAACGGCTGCAGTTCATGGCTGACCTCTGTCATGACGACTTGGCCTGCGACCGCGTAATCGCTGACGACCTGCCGAAGGAACGATTCGAAGTTGGCGTTGGCAAAACAACCGCTTTGACCCAAGGTCTGGCGACGTTTTTGGTGCAACTCGACGAACTTCGGCCATGCGGACAGGCATTCGTCTGAAGTCGTCAAGAACTGGCAGGTTGCGCGACCTTCATCTAGATGCGCAAAGGCTTTTTTGATTTTGCGTTTTCGGGATTTGGAAATTGTTTTGTAAAAGGCCTCCCAATTGTCGGGCAACATCGCCAGCCAAGACCCTTCAAGTTCTCGCGAATCAACCGACCAACCCGATGTCGTCAATCGACCCCAAAGCAACTGCCAGGTTATTTCTTCCGACGTGTGCCCTTCGATTTCCAACCAATCAATCGCGCCAAAATCACGGCGAAAGTCAGAACTCGAAATCCAGTCGGCTAGTGATTCGGAAACGGCACGTTCCTGCCCGGCCTCTGCCAGGATGCGCGTGTAGTCGGAGCAGACGGTGCCGTCCCCCATCACGCGCAGGGCATGCCCCGATAGATTGCGAGACTTATAGAAAGGGGCAATTCCAACCACGTCGGAGTGTTCGTCCAGGACGGCAGCGATCAGCGGTCGACAGCGATTGGAGTCGCCGGCAAGAACGACGCAATGCTCCCACCAATTTGCCAACCAATTCAATTGCGACATAAAGTGATCGGCCGCCAGATGCGTCCATTCGGGACGAATGCTCAAGGCTTCATCAAAGCTCGAAAATGTCTTGATTCGATAGTTGGACATTAGCGTTTCGTTTGTGGCAAAGGATTTGAAAGGGGAACTGAACCTGTCGTCGTCCAGGTTTGAACACGTTGCCAACCGCTCTTCAGCAGTCCCGAGAGCGGTCGCTCCAGGTAAACCGACGACAGCCACGACAACAAAAGCACGATGGGGATGATCAGGGCAAAACACACCACGGGTGGAACCCCGTTTTGATTCATGTGGTAAATGACAAAGCAACCCAGATTGTCATGGAGCAAATACAGCGAATAGGAAATCGTGCTGATGAACATCAGGGGCTTCAGTCTCAGGACCGGCAACTTCCCATAGGCAGCAAGCCAGAGAATTGCAGTCAACAAAACCGTTACGGCGGGATTGTGTCCATGTTGGTCGCAAACATGAAACACGGTCGCAGCCGCGAGAATTCCGGCGATGTAAGGAGCCTTGAATACTCCCTCAAACCGAATTTGCTGCAACAACATGCCGATAATCAGCAACGGCATGTATTCGAGCAGTAACGCTTCACGGGCAATCTGCCAGCCTGACATTGGCGAGCCAACTTCAGCAGCCGGGATCGACAGACAACCAACGAGGCAAACACCCAAGTATCCCATCATCGTTAGCAAGGGCCGACGAAAGGCTCCTAACAGAAACAGGCTGGTCAAGATTCCGTAGAAGAGAATCTCGATCTGCAGCGTCCATGTCACCGGCTCAAGACATTCAAAGCCAAACAGATTCGGCAGGAGCGTTAGATTCGCGACGACGGCCGGCCACGTGAATTCAACTTGCTCCTTAAACGGTGACATTTGCAATAGCAACAGGTTGACGCCAACCACGACGTAGTAGACAGGTAAAATTCTGATGAAGCGGCTGGCCAGAAATTGTGACGGTACTTTTTTCTTCAGCAACGTCATCGCATTGACAAAACCGCTCAACATGAAAAACAATTGAACGCCATACTTGCCCCACGGGAACTCGAAACCCAGGTCACTGGTGTAGCCGTACTTCACCGAATAAACGTGCGTGAAATGGAACAGCATCAAATTGATCGCTGCCAAAGCGCGCAACGCATCCAGTTCCACGATGCGTGAAGTTTTTGTAGGAGGGTTGTCAATCACAGGGTTGTTCTGGCGATTTAGTGGACTTCGCGCGGCGCGCGGCACTCACTGGCCTCGCGCAAACGGTCCTAAACCCTAGTTTGCAGTTAACCGTCGCAAGAAACTGTGTGATTGACTTTGTTCTTGCAAACGTACTCCGGTTCGCGTTGTGACAGTTGTGCGGAAATTGCGGGTCACCAAGTAAGCACGAACGAGGCCTCTTGCGCCTGTCGAAAGCTCCTGAATCCGCTCCACTTTCTGTAAAAAACCAGTAAGATTGTGATTCCTCCGCCGAACTTGACGAAATGACCCAGACGAAAGCCGACGTAATGGACGCCGAAAATAACGAATCTCTCCCCGCGGCGGAATCAGTAACTGGGGGAATGGCGGAACAGGAATTGTTAGTTGCGGGTGCGGTCGATGCAAGCACAACGACAACTCCATCAGTCGATGGAACCATTCAAGCGAGTGGTGCGGATTATTATCCGCTTGATCCACGCTTCATTCCACTGTCCAAGTTGATCGGATTGATATTCGTCGGCGTCGTCGCGGTCATTGGACTGGTTGCCCTCGGCGTGTTGTGGTTTGTTTCAGGCTTCACCTGGATTTGGTGGACTGCGGCGGCGGCGTGTGTTTTGATCTTGGGTTTGCTTTTATGGTTAAGTTTTTACTGGCCACAAATTGAACATCGGCATTACATGTGGCGGTTGGACGAAACGGGTTTAGAAATAGTGCGCGGCGTTTATTGGCGGCATCGGATTTCAGTTCCCATTGCACGACTGCAGCATGCCGACATCAGCCAAGGCCCGATCCAGCGGCAATTCGGGTTGGCCAAACTGACGGTTCACACGGCGGGCACATCCAACGCATCGGTGGAAATTGATGGTCTGGCCTACGAGACCGCAACGTGGCTTCGCGATCAACTTATTCGTCAGCGCGAGGAACTCGATGTCGTCTGACGAGCCGAAGCCAATGGCAGATGAAATCGAGACGGCAGCAGTCGAAGTTGCCCCAACGAACGACGGTGAAGTCGATGCTGCGGCAGGTTCCGGCCAAACCTCGGCCCCACCGACTACGGTGCCGTCCGGCGCCAATATGCACTTCCTTCATTGGTCCTCGGTGCTTTTCGACATCATCGCTCATTTCCGACAGTTCATCGTGCCGATCGGTTTTGCCTTTTTGGGAGCCACGAACCGAGATTGGTTTTGGGGCATCCTGGCCACGGTGTTGTTTGGATTGTCTCTGCTGCGGACGGTTTTCCGTTACTTCACCTTGCAGTATGGAATTTACCAAGGCGAGTTGATTGTGAAGCAAGGTTTCTTTTTCCGAAGCTTGCGAACCGTCCCCACTCGCCGAATTCAAAATGTCGATTTACGCCAGAACGTTCTGCACCGATTGCTAGGCGTCTACGAAGTCCACGTGGAGACCGCCAGCGGACAAGAAGCCGAAGCTGTCCTGCGTGTGTTGACCAAAAATCAGGTGGACACGTTGCGTGCTCAAGTCTTTACCAGCGGCAGCAAAGCGGCAGCGTCAAACTTTGCCTCCGTTGTTTCCGCTGCCTCGCCCCAGGCCGATGGGGTGCCTGCGGAGAACCTGACACCCATCGAATTCCATGGCGAGGAGCGAGTGATCTTGAAAATCCCGGCCTCCTGGCTGGCAACGGTAGGTTTGACAAGTAATCGCGGCTGGATTTTTGTGGGTGTCGTCGTCGGCTTGTTCTATCAATTCGGCTCGTTTGAAAGCATGGACGGCAAATCGATGCGTAAGTGGTTCAATTATTTGCTTCCGCTGATTCCCCATGACCAAACGGGTTACCTTTACGTCGCCGGGTTACTGATTGGTGGGTTCGTGTTTCTGAAACTGTTCGGTGTCGTCTGGTATCTCGTGCGTTTTTACAATTATCGTCTCACCCGTTGCGGCGAAGACCTGCGCGTGAATTGTGGATTGCTGACCACCTACAGCGCGACGATTCCGCGAGGCCGAATCCAATTGGTCAGTATTCAAAGCTCCTGGCTGATGCGGAAATTCGGCATGGTTCGAATCTGCGTGGAAACGGCCGGTGGGGGGGGCGAGTCCGAAGAAAATGAACAGGCGGCCACGATGCGTCGTTCGTTCGTCCCCGCGCTGAAGGAATCGCAAGTCGCCGAACTGCTGAGTGAATTACGACCCGGTCTCGAATGGGGCGTGCAAAGTGCAGAGTGGCAAAGTCCCGCGAAAGGCACGTTTCAACGGCTGCTCGGACGCAATCTGACGCTGGCGTTGTTGATTCCGATCGGTTTTTCAATCGGCTATTGGCCGTGGGGCACCTTGGCATTTGCCGTCACGATCCCGTTTGCAATATGGCGAGCCTGGCGGGTTGGCAAAAGCCTGAAGTATGCACGGACTTCGTTTGGAGTCGCCTTTCGCAGCGGGCTGTTGACTCGGAAGATGAGTTTGACCTTCTTCGATCGCCTGCAAACGCTGTCGCTCAAGCAGTCGCCGTTTGATCGCCGCTGGAAGATGGCCACGATAGCGGTTGACACCGCCGCGGCAGGCCCCGCCGACCACCTGATCGACATTCCCTTCCTGGAACAGGATTTTGCCGCCGCCGAATTTGATGCGCTGCGGCACTCCGCGGCCACACATCGCCCCAAATGGGCTTGAGAACGCCAGCAACTTTTACGATACGATTGTTCGAAAACAAATTGCTGTCGGCGTGCGTAACGTTTGGGCGTATATTGCAAGCCCATTAGAAACGAGACGGTGAACACAAATCATGATCAACCTGATCTGCTCTCTGAAGAAACTGGACTGGCATCTAAGCGGGCTGTACCTGATGGCCGCTGCTTGGGTTTACGTTTTCGCGTGTTGCAATCTTGCCAACGCCCAACCGGCTCCAGAATCACCACGCGTGGCTGCCAGTCCAACCGAGGCAGGCAACACTGAGCTCGATATGCTCATCACAAGTTGGGTTCTCGACGCGATGCCGCACACTTACACCGAAGACAAAACGTGGGGGCGGCAAGAGGTCAAGAATACCCGCTTGCGTCTGCGGATGGACCCCGATGGCAAGGTCGAAACTTACCGCCAAGACGAATTGGTCAACCATGGCGATTGGTCCAAGTTCACGGCCACCTTGGTAGACCCGAAACAGCAATTCCAAATTCAGCTGCAAAACGTTCAAGCCGGCACGGGGGGCGAAATGCTGTTTGATGTCGTGTGCAGCGCGAGAATGAAAATCGATGGCCGACAGGCCAAATGGGTGAAAGGGATCCAGTTGTACAGCGTGGGTGCCGAGGGCTCCGCCGAAGTTCAACTTACAGTGAGCTGTGCTATGCGAACCAGCCTCGACGTCGGACGCTTCCCACCCGACTTGATTTTCGCGCCTCGCGTAACGGCAGCGGATGTGTTGATTAAGGAATTTCAACTCGATCATGTGGGGAAATTTGGCGGCGAAGTCGCGCAGCAGATCACCCGCATCGCTCGTAACGTTCTGGACGACAAGGTTGCCGAAAAAGAAGAAAAACTGGTGGAGAAACTCAACGGCAAGATCGAAAAGAACCGCCATAAACTCCGCATCTCCAGTTCGCGGGCTGCCGAATCACCGTGGGCGAAAGAAGTTGGTCCGCATTTGGAGCCCGAAGTGCAAAAATCCCTTTCTGAAAAAATTCGTTGATGCATGAGCCACAGGTGGCAGGAATGACGCGGTCGATGAA
>JBEBGH010000278.1:0-7179 GCA_040081565.1 Pirellulaceae bacterium | reverse complement strand
GTATCCAGGCGCCCGCGACCATCCTTCAGAAAGTGCGGGAGGAGGAAACTCATTTCATAGTGGGCGAGTGGAAATTCCTTGGGGAAATGAAGGTCGTTCCAGAACTTTTGTGCTGGCGGAGAGTCGAAGACCGTCGGTTTGACTTTGTTCCATCCGCTTGGTGAAGTCCCGCCGATGGTGCCGACACTGCCCGTCAATACATTCAAAAAGTGGAGGGCTCGAGCAACCGCCCAGCCTCCAAGATTCCCACTCGCTGCGGCCCGCCAGTTGTGCGTTGCCAAACGCGTGCCCGCGCGGGCAACTTCACGGGCAACGGTTACGATTTGTTCCGTCGTAACTCCCGATTCGGCGGCAGCGAATTCGGGAGTAAACTCGGCCAGTTCCTCCCGCAGTGCTTCGATAAAAACTTCAAACGTCTGAGGTTTCGTCGGATGCAACGCTTGCAAATACGTTTGCCAATTGACCCAATCATGCATGAACTGCTGGTTAAACGATTTTTCATCCAGCAGAATTTTGGCGATCGCGAGCAAAACGGCGGCTTCGCTACCGGGTTGAGTCGGCAGCCAGTAGTCCGCCGCGCTGGCGGTATTCGACAAACGCGGATCCAGGACACATAATTTTGCGCCCTTTAATTTCCCCTCGATGATCCGTTGGGCATGAGGATTGAAATAGTGCCCCGATTCGAGGTGGGCACTGATCAACAAAATGAAGCTGGCGTTCGCGTGGTCTGGCGATGGCCGATCGTAGCCATGCCAAATTGCATAACCAAAACGTGCTCCCGCACTACAAATGTTGGTGTGGCTATTATGGCCATCAACGCCCCAAGACTGCAGGATGCGTTCGATGTAATTTTCGTGGCCGGGACGCCCGACATGGTAGACGACTTCGTTGTTTCGCTTTTCGCGCAACGCCTTGCCGATTCGGCCAGCGATATCGTCGAGTACCGAATCCCACGAGACGCGTTCCCAATTCCCGGCCCCGCGTTCCCCTTTTTTTTTCATGGGATAAAGAATGCGATCGGTATCATGAATCTGATTGATCGTCGCCGGCCCCTTGGCACAGTTCCGTCCGCGACTGCCGGGGTGATAGGGATTCCCTTCAAACTTCCGAACTTCGCCCGTCGCTTTGTCGACAAATCCGAGTAGGCCACACGCAGATTCGCAGTTGAAGCAGGTTGTGGGGACGATTTGATATTCTTTTTTCACTTGGCGAGGCCAATCTTGGGCCTCATACTCGACCCAATTGTCCCAGCGATCCGGCGGCGGACTGGTTGCCAGCGAAGCCTGATTCAGCACGGGCAACTCGTCCTTTTTTTCGCCCAAAGGCAAATCGGGGATCAAGCCGAATGAGGTCGCCATTCGCTCGATCCAATTGCGTTTCGTGTTGCTCATAGTCTCGGGGCCTTGATCGAATTCATCTAACTGAGTGGTAACTGCTGTGGAGCAAACACCAGGATATGTTGGGAAATATAAACGCCGACCAAGACGGAAACTCCGGCCAACGGCATCAGTCCGCCGATTCCACTGAATACGCAAAAGATCGGCACCACCCCTGCTAATAGAAAACTGCCAAGCCAATACATCCGTGCATATCGACCGCGAAAGATCTCGTGGGAGGTCCGTTGAGCCGCAACCGAGGGGTGGGTAATAAACAAATCGATCAGATCGCAACTAAGGTGGACCATCGCCGAGATTGCCAACACCCAGGCGGTATACGTCACCCAACTACCAACGGCAAAATTCGTCCAGGCGAAGTCATTTGTGAAGGGACTTAAGATCGCAAACACCGCAGCGCCGAGCAAAAGACTGTGGGCCAGCATTTGGAATGGCAACACCGGAGTCTGCCAGTAGTCGCGACCTTTCGCTTGCGAGAACAAAAAAGCAGTATAGATCGCCGTTAAAATTCCCAGGCCAAAGATCAAGAAGTTTACGACACCACTCGACACACCGAATGCTGCGAGTAAAAAGTAAATCGGCAGCAACGCGCCGAATGCCGTGATGATGTAAGCCCCTTTTACCAACCAGCTTCGCCATTGCGGCCGAAGCAGAACGTACAAGAACCGCTTTGGCTGCTGCAAATCTCCTGCCAGCAAATAGCCGGTCAGTGCCAGAAACAGTAGGGCAACAAGCGCCGCCAGAACATGGAGTCCCGATGTGATGGCGCTGAGTTTTAGGAGCGAGGCCAAAGTCGCGATGATGGCGACTCCCGCTGAGATGCCTTTCGTCCAAAGGTAGGCGACAACCGGCACTCCCCAAGTGACGCCCTTTTGCGGAGCGTCGTAGACACGGCGGCTATCTCCCGCGGTCGATTCGCGGACTTGATCGGTTAATTTCGCGCGTAACTCGGGACTCTCGCCGAACGACAAAAAGCTCGCGAGGCGGTCCAGCGGATGGCCCTCGTGCAATGCATCCGGAGCGTACTGCGCAACGCCCAGGTTCTGTTGGCCCCACATGCTTTCGCTAATCGCAGAAGTGGCCAGTGGATCGAGCGACGCAGTATCGCCGTCGATGTAATAGAGCGCCGGCAACGTCCCCTTCTCGCCCTTGCGTACCGAAACCTGATGGCGATTTTTCAGTTTGGAAATCTTCGAGTTGGGATCGTTAAGATCACCGCTGATGATGGCTTGAGTCGGACAAACGACCACACAAGCCGGTTCCAAACCAACATCAATCCGATGCGCACAGTAGTTGCATTTAGCGGCCGTATGTGTCTCGGGGTCGATGTACAGCGCATCGTAAGGACAGGCTTGCATACAGGCCATGCAGCCAATGCACCGTCGATTATCGAAATCAACGATGCCGTCGTCGCGACGATAAAGCGCTGTCACGGGACAGATTTCGACACAAGGTGCGTTGTCACAGTGATTGCAGCGCATGACCGAGAAAAGTCGCCGCGAATCGGGAAACGTTCCTTTTTCGATGTACTTCACCCACGTTCGATTCACGCCGATTGGGACATTGTGTTCTGATTTGCATGCCACGGTACAGGCATGGCAACCGATGCAGCGGCGATTATCAATGATGAAACCGTAGTTCTTCACGAATGTTTTCCGATGGCCGCTTGGGTGAATCCCTTGAGGCTTCCATAATAATGCGGTCGCTCAACAGTAACAACTCGCCTGAAAGCCGTTTCAGAATCGCCTGAGGGAACTAACCCAGGCGAAGCCACTCACTTCCCTACGCGCCGCAACTGTCTCCATGTGAACGCCAGAAGTTTTGCTGATTTGATCGGTAGAACCGGAATCTTCGTCAACGGCAACCGCCAATGTTGTGACCGTTTTCCGAAATTTCCTTACCAAATTTAATATTGGAATTCGCGACCTATGGTTGCAATGGACCAATCGTGTTCTTGATTTTACCGAACGAATTCCGAATTCATGTTGAACCATACTTCACGCGCTGCAAACTGGCTTATCGAAAAAACCGTCCAGAATATGGAAGCGGAAACGTCCCGATATTTGAACTCGGAGCGTCGAACGCTGTTTCGAACGCCCTTTGCCCGGCCGGTTTCCGTGCGTCTTCGCGATTGCCAACAATCAATCAAAACGACGAGTCAAAACATATCGGAAACCGGTGTTGCCTTGCTATCTGAAGCGACCTTTAACGAGAAGGACATCGGTGTCCTTACCGTTCATTCCTTAGAGGGCCGACCAACCGTTTTTTTAGCCGAATGCCAATGGTGCCGCCCCTTTGGTGAGGGCTGGTATCTATCGGGTTGGCATTTTATCTCGGTCCAAGGCAATCAAAGAAAACAAAAGTAGTCATTACTTTGGCTCTTTTTTCACCTTGAATTCGACTCGCTCCATCACGCGGTGAATCGGAAACGGTTTGCCCTCGCTCAAATGATCGTCGAGAAAATTCCAGGTAACCAATCCGTCGTTGGATTCTGGTTCGAGCAGATAACAGGCGAGTCGTCCCATCGGCTGCGAAACTTGGATCACGAAGGCACCGGCCGTCGCCTTCGTTTGCGTTTCAGCGAAGTCAACTTCAAGTCTTACCATTTGGTGGCCTTGGAACGCCCGCGGAGAACGGCGAATTTTCTGAACCGTTGCTTCGACAGTCTTTCCTGACCACTCTTCCGCAAGTTCGTCTACAACGATTCCATGCAGCCGCAGTTTTTCGACAATATTTGTCAGCGCCTTGGGAATAACGTAGGCATTCGGAACCTTGCGTTGGATGGTCGGCACGTACCGACTGAAAAATTTGACGGTGTAATCTTTGGGTTCTTCACCATCGAAACCCTTCAGGACATAGGGTTCATCAAATGGCAACAACTCGGCGTCTAAAGCAACCTCCACATCGCAATCTGACACACAGGTACGCTCCACCCACTGCTCCGATTCGCTGCGGACCATCGATTTAATGTCGTCTTTGTGTCGAGAAAAATAATCGGCACATTCCGAGACGAAAAATCGAGTGGCATCAATGCGACCTTTGTAATCGAGATAGGAATACGATTCACTTAAGATCGCGAACTTCCCTCGCAGTCCAACATATTCCGTGCTGTAGCGCGGTTCGAAACCGTAGGTCGTCCACGCTTTGTTGCCCCGGTCAAAATTGCCGTAGTAGAACGTGCGCAAGCCCTTTTCCCACAAACGGTCGGTAATATCCAGCATCATTTTCTCGCGCATGTACTCGCGAATTTTCGCAGGGCTACAGGGATTGTGCGGGATGTCGTACGTCAATTGATACTGGTGCTTGGAACCGTTCGTCGTATGGCAGTCTATGAACATGTCGGGATTCACGCGGTCAATGAGCCCGATCATTGCCCTGGCCTCCGGTGAATCAAGCTTCATGAAATCGCGGTTAAGGTCATAATTTTGTGCCGTTTCGCGACGACCCATTCCATTGTCGGGTCCGACTTGGCCGGGACGATTCTTCAGGTCCATTTTGTCATTGGCGTCGGCGTTATAATTCGGCACCCATATCGTCACCATGTTTTTCAGCCACGGATGTTGAGCATTGAGCGCCATTTCACGCAGCAAGACGAGAATGGCTTCTTTGCCATCGCACTCACCGCTGTGAATGTTGCCGATCACCAAAAGCACGCCGCGTTCGTCCTGTTTGCCGATTTCGTATTTCGGATTGGCACACATCACGGCGGTCATGGGGCGGCCCTCAAAGGTCTTCCCAAACTGAAAGGTACTGAGATGGTCTGCTCGCGCGTCGAGTTGTTGCACCAGTTTTTCGACTTCAGCGGAAGTACTCGTCGATTTGTAGCCGGAAGATTCAGCGACTGTCAATAATTCGGCAGGCGGGTCTTGGGCCAGCGTGGCGGCGATGGGCAATACCACTATTGCGAGTGCAATGAGCACACTTGACGAGAAGAATTTGCGACAATGCATGAGCAACCTTTCGAAGACGATTTAGTTTTCTATGATGGTTATTGTTTCATGAGGCGCAACAAGTCGCAATGAGGACACGCAATTGAGTACTGACAGTCGATTGGCTTTTGCCCGGATTTGCATTTGCGCGGGTGGATTGTTTGCTTCTTTGGGCGTGGGCCTCGGTGCCTTTGGCGCCCACGGCTTGGAGGGACCTTTGCAACAGTGGTACCCGGATTCGGCGGCCCGCAAGCTGGCGACGTGGAATACTGCGGTTGAGTATCAGATGTATCATGCGATCGCGTTAGTAGTGCTGGGACTCTTTGGCGAACGGAGATTGCGATTCTTTCGGGCGGCAGCCTTTTGCTTTTTCGTCGGCATTCTCGTTTTCTCAGGGCTGCTGTACGCACTGGTGTTGAGTGATGTGAAAATTCTGGGAGCCATCGTGCCGATTGGGGGCGTCTCGATGATCGCCGGTTGGCTTTTGTTGGGCTACGGCGGCCTTTCGCTCGGTCGGGATAAGGACTGACGCAGCATGTTTCCATTTGGTTATTGCACGAACGTCCATGCCGCGAACTCGATCGCAGAAATCGAGAACGCGCTGAGAATGTACGCGGTTCCGATCAAGGCCGCGGTATCGCCGAATGGGGCGATGCCAATTGGTTTGTGGATCAATGAAAAAAGCTTGGCAGAGTTGGACAACCCGGCAACAAACAAAACGTTTTCGGATTGGTTAGAAAGCCAAGGTTTGGTGCCGAAGACCCTAAACGGTTTTCCTCAAGGCGACTTTCATCAAGCGGTCGTGAAGCATCGCGTTTACCGGCCGACGTGGGCCGAATCAGCGCGACTCGAATACACCTGTCGGCTGGCAGAAACACACGCAGCTCTCATGAGGAATCATGGAACTGGCACGATATCGACGTTGCCTCTGGGCTGGGTTGGGCAACAAGATAGTGCGGCATTTCGCGTCCGGTGCATGGAACACCTATTGAAGTTCGCGGAATTCGCCGAATCGCTGGAAGCACGGACAGCATTTCTTTCCCGACTGTGTTTAGAGCCCGAACCGGGCTGCTACCTGGGCAATAGTCATGACATGCGGGTCTTCCTGGAGGAACTCAGTTCGCGACTTACACAAGCGGAGCGGCAACGGGCCCAACGCTACTTGGGGATATGCCACGATGTGTGTCACGCCGCAGTCATGTTTGAAGATCAAGCAATGGAATTGTCCGCGTTCGCAGCGTTGGGGTTTCCGGTCGCGAAAGTTCAGGTGTCTTCCGCCTTGATTGCCGATTTTCGCCGTTGCGAATCCGAAGGAAAACGGCTGCAGTTGGCCAGTGAACTAAAAAGATTTGCTGAGCCCAAGTACTTGCATCAAACCATGATTGACGGCGAGCATTTTTTTGAGGACTTGCCGATGGCGATTGAGCGTTATCCATTGAGTGGCGAGTGGCGAGTTCATTTCCATGTGCCAATTTTTGCTGCGGAGTTGACTCATGGTTTAGGCACGACCCAGAAGGAGATCGAGCATTGTCTGCGATTGCTCGGGCCACGCCGAAGCGAAATCGACTGGGAAATTGAAACTTACGCTTGGACGGTCCTTCCGCAAACCGATAGCGAAAAATTCAATCTCGCCGGAGGCATTGAACGGGAGTTTCGCTGGTTAAATGAAAAATTTCAAAACATCAACAATTGAGCCATTCTTATTCGACTCTTTCTACCTGAGTCGATGGCATCGCACCAATTTGTGAAAATTGGGCAAGAGACTGCAGGTGGTTACGAAGGTACGAAGGATCGTGGCATTAATCACAAACCAACGACAAATTCCCAACTTTGTTTCGTTTTAGTCTTTAAAACTG
>JBEBGH010000620.1:0-1799 GCA_040081565.1 Pirellulaceae bacterium | reverse complement strand
ATGTACAGCGCTGAAGCAACTATTGGCCAAAAGAAATGCGTTAGGATTTGCATTGCCTATATCTTCACTTGCAATGATTACAAGCCTCCTTGCAATGAAAAGTGGGTCTTCGCCACCTTCCAACATTCTGGCTAACCAATATACCCCAGCATTTGGATCACTTCCGCGAATTGACTTAATGAACGCGGAGATGATGTCGTAGTGTTGTTCTCCGTTCTTATCGTAAAGCGCCAAATTCTGCTGAATCACTTTTAGAACAAGTTCATTGGTAATAATGGGCGAATCTGCACTTAAAGAATCGGCAACTACTTCCAGTGCATTCAACAATTTCCGGGCATCACCACCAGAAACGCGAAGCAAAGCCTCTGTTTCCTGAAGTGTTATTCCCCTGTTGCGCAGTACTTCATCATGGTCAATAGCATCGCGTAAAAGCTGCTCTAAGTCTTCTTTCTCCAAGGGCTTCATCAGATAAACTTGAGACCTAGAGAGTAGAGCGGGTATTACTTCGAATGAAGGGTTTTCGGTTGTGGCTCCTACTAGTGTAACGATGCCTTTTTCTACCGCTCCAAGTAATGAATCTTGTTGCGCTTTGCTGAAGCGATGGATTTCGTCAATGAACAGGATAGTGGGCTGTCCGGAGTTTTCGAGGCGGTTGTGCGCGGAGGCCAGCACGCGGCGCATGTCAGCCACGTTGGATTCCACGCCACTGAGACGCTCAAACTTGCTTTTGGTCTGAAGTGCGATGATCTGGGCGAGTGAAGTTTTGCCGGTGCCCGGCGGTCCGAAAAAAATCAGCGACTGGATGCGGTCGGCTTCGATTGCGCGTCGGAGCAACTGCCCTGGCCCGAGGATGTGAGACTGACCAACGTATTCGTCCAGCGAGCGCGGGCGCATCCGCGCTGCGAGAGGTTGATGGCGGGGCGCGGCGGCATCCTCCGTCTCGGAGTGTTCCAGTTTTGGATTGGGAGTGCTCGCAAACAAGTCATCGCGCGCCATGAAACAGAGACTAGCAGTTCGCGGTGAATTGCCAAAAAAGAAAAAGCCCGCCGTGTTCGGCGGGCTTCGTCTGCAATACGCACGTTGTCGTGCGCGTTAAAATAACCCCACCATTGCCGTGTGCGGCGGATCCTTTGAACATGTTGTAGCAACATGCGGAACTGGCAGGATGGTTTTCGACTTCCAATCAAGGCCTGTCGGCTGCCATCACAGCTTCGTCCCAGGATTCGTATAATTACGGTTCAAGGATATGGCTGCTAATCACGAACAGAGCAGGGTAAATCTGTTTTTGTTCTACTGAAAATCAAAGATCGGTTACGGCTTTGCACAACACGAATGCAGTCGCCGTGCCAGTGATGAACTCCGGACCAAACATTCTCAAGAAAATTCTCAATTGTCTTCGGGAAAGAAGTCTTGACCTTGAGATCAGGTGTTGAGTTTGAGCCGGCCAGGACCACTCATTCCACCTCGGCGGTCACCACCGCAAGAATCCTTGTCTCGCGTCGTTGCAACAAACGCCCAAGCGGGCCAAGCATTTGCCAGTAGGCGAATGCAGCGAGTCCGGCGAGTCCCATCGAGAAAAACAAATTTACCGGAACCACGCCGGGCCAGCCGGCCCTCCTCCAAAGCCACTCAAACAACGGCGGCAACATCACAGGAGAAGTCGCCAGCGGAGACGACAACTGACACAACACCATCATCAGCATTGCGAGCGCCGGCATCTTGGTCGGCTTCATTGTGCCGGGCTGCATCCGGTAAGGTACCAGGATCGAGAGCAGATTTCCCGCAATGCCCGCGAGCAT
>JBEBGH010000619.1:0-1799 GCA_040081565.1 Pirellulaceae bacterium | reverse complement strand
CCTGTGATCCATGTGGCGGGAACAAAGGGCAAAGGTTCAGTAACTCGACTGGCCGCGGCAATTCTGAGTGAGTCAGGTTTACACACCGGCACCTACACTTCTCCCCACCTGCTTTCTTTTAACGAGCGAATTTCAATCAACGGCCACGCTGTTTCAGACGCGAATTTGGCCAAGGCCCTGGAACAGGTATTTTCCATCGTCGATCAGTACGCCGAGGAACCGTGGGCGAAACGACTCACGTTTTTTGATCTGGCGACTGCGACCGGCTTCGTGGCCTTCGCATTGGAGAAGGTCGACGTCGCTGTGATTGAGGTTGGACTCGGAGGACGACTGGATTCAACCAACGTCTGCCAACCGGAAGTGTGCGTCATCACCAATATTAGCTTCGATCATACCCGGCAACTGGGAAATACTTTGGCCCTAATTGCCGCTGAAAAAGCGGGAATTATCAAGCCGGGAATTCCGGTGGTCTGCGGCGTCGAGGACGACGAGCCGCGACAAGTCATTGAAGCGGTGGCATGTGAGCGAAAGACCCAGATCTTCCAGAGTGGTCAGGCGTTTGATGTCTCCGCGCTGCAACTGAGCCCCGCGGGTACTGTGTTTGATTTGCGGTTGAAGATCGACCCTACGCAAACCAAATTTTTCAAGAGTATCGAATTGAACTTGATCGGCGAACACCAAGTACAAAACGCAGCCTTGGCCATTACTGCTTGTGCCGTGTTGTGCGGTAAAAATCCCAAATTTGTTTTCGACGAAGAAGCCGTCTATCGCGCCACGAAGTCTTTTTTCCATGTCGGACGAATTGAAATTGTTTCCCGCAAGCCGTTAGTTGTTTTAGATGTCGCCCACAACGTCGCGTCGACCCGCGCACTAATCGCCGCTTTGCAGAGTCAAATGCCCGAATGGCAAACGGCCAGATGTAAAACGATGATTTTGTCAGTCAGCCGAGACAAGGATCAGCGCGGGATCTTGGCCGAGTTGCTTCCTCACGTCGACCGCATGGTGTTTACTCGGTTCCACGACAATCCACGAGCTACGGCATCCGCTGACCTTTTGGAAATGGCTCAAGAGGCCCAAGGATGTTTGTCAACCAATGTCCGTTTCGAAGTGTGCGACAATCCCGTGAAGGCCTGGGAGGCGGTCCATCGCTCACTGCAGCCAAACGATGCCTGTTGCGTCGGAGGATCATTGTTCCTGGTCGCCGAATTAAAACAGTTGATTGAGCAAGACCTGTGCGAGGGAATTAAGGCATGCGAGGCTTGACGGCCGAAATCCTGGCAATCGGCGACGAGATGATCGGCGGCTCGCGGCTCGATACCAACACCCAGTTTCTTGCTCGCGAACTTTCGGAAATCGGTGTTCAAGTCGTTTTTCATACCACCGTAGGAGACGACGAAGACCGACAAGTCGAGGTTTTTCAACTTGCGGCTTCCCGAGTTGACATGGTTGTCGCGACCGGTGGTCTGGGGCCAACGGCGGACGATCTGACCCGCAACGTATTGGCAAAAGTCATGAACGTTGAGTTGCGGTCGGACGAAGCAACCATCGAACACATTCGGTCCTTGTTTCGTCGGTATCGTCGCGAAATGCCGGAGTCTAATCTGGTTCAAGCGAACTTTCCGATTGGCAGCCGAATCATCCCCAACCCCGAAGGTACTGCGCCGGGCATCGACGCCGAAGTGAACAGCCACGACCGACGCTGCCGGTTTTTTTGCTTGCCGGGTGTGCCAGCCGAGATGCACGAAATGTGGAACGGCTATGTTCGTCCAGAGATTTGCAAAATGTCAGGAGGTCCGCAA
>JBEBGH010000618.1:0-1802 GCA_040081565.1 Pirellulaceae bacterium | reverse complement strand
ACGATTGCGAAACGATATGCTCCTGTTCCGCGCTGAGGAACTCTTACGAACATGAAATCCAAAACTCCACCCACGACTCCACAAGACCGGCGAAGATTCCTCACGGCAGGTTTGCTTGGACTCGCCACCGGGATTCCGGTCATTGCAGGTGCAGCCGATGAGTCGAAAGCAACCTTCTCACGGCCAGAGTCCGCGAAGATCAAGGGATTGAATCCTCCAGATGCTCCTGCTGCGGACGTCGGCTACACGCCCGGAATCCTTGCTGAAGGCCAGCGGCTCGTGTTCATCTCCGGTCAGGGCCCGCGCGACTACACAGCGGATATGGAAACGCAATTCCGCCAGACGTTTGAACGAATCAAAGTGATTCTCGAACAAGCAGGAGGGTCAATGGCAAACATTGTGATTCTGCGTGCCTACTTCGTCCACTTCAGCCGCGACCTGCCGGTGTATCGAAAAGTGCGGAAAGAATTCCTCGTGAAGCCTTATCCCGCTTCAACCGCAGTGGGAGTAACAGAACTGGCGCCGGCAGGTAATCAAATCGAGATCGAAGCGGTTGCCGTGTTGTAACCCCGAGTAGTCGCGCCGTTGATTTCCAAGAGTCCTTCGGAGTTGGTCAACTTGCGGAGCGGCGTTGGGAATCGGACTTTTTTTGGCAAAAATTAAATTTCAATTTTCGCGGACAAACCGTCAGGGCTCGGGCGGCGGATTCGCGGCCAGATAGGTTTCCAATCTGGCGATCAACGGCGGGACGTCTCGTTGAATTGTGTCCCAAACGACATCCAGATCAACGTCGTCGTAGTCGTGAATCAAAATATTCCGCATGGCTGTAACCAGCTTCCATGGAACTTCGGGAAACTTGTTTTGCGTTTCAGGTGACAACCGCCGCGCCGCTTCGCCGATGATCTCAAACTTCCGGTTGACCGCTTCATACTTCTCTTCGTTACCTTTGAAATCCTCGCGCGAAACTCCTTTGGTGAAGCGCTGCACCGCTTTGGCGGCTTGCAGAATATCTTCCAGATACGCGTTATCCTTCGCCATAAATCGGAGTGGCGGTTGAGAGGATCGCATGTTTGCGGTAGCGATTGCGGCTGCGCTCGATGGCGCGGCGGCTCACCAAATCCACCGGACGACCGAACAATTCCGCCAGCTTGCCCTGCATGTCCGCCCAATCAAGGAGGGTCGGGTGCGCATCGCTCCGCAGCGTGGCCAGCAAATCCACGTCACTCTCGGCCCGGAAATCTTCGCGCAAAGCCGATCCGAACAAATCCAGCCTAGAAATTCCGTGGTGTTCACAGAATTCCTTCAGCCGTTCGCGATTGAAGCTCAACTTCATGCTGATAGCTTAACCGATAAAGCCCGCCTGCCAAGCCACGTTCGTGGCGTTGACTTCGACCAGCTCCTCGTTGTTGGTCAACTTGCGGAGCGGCGTTGGGATTCGAACTTTCTTTGCCATAAATTCAATTTCAATTTCTACGGTAAAATCTTGTGTAACTGTTGACGAATCTCATTTCTGTCCAAGACCTCAACGCATGTAATTTTGTCATCCACTACATCAAGAACTAACATTCCAGTTTCACAATCGAGCGAAATGTTTCTGTGTCCCGCGCCCCATGCACCGTTTGGGCGTGGCGCAGTGTAAAATGTCGCGCAAAAGCTGTCTTCACATCGGCAACGGTCAACAATGCAAAGCTGTTGCACTTGAGCTGCCAAGTTTGTTTCACCACTTTTGGCCAGCAACGCTTCTAGCTCTCGGGCGAGCTCTGGTATTGCATCGGTAAGCAGTGGCGCATTTGCTTTCACAT
>JBEBGH010000277.1:0-7209 GCA_040081565.1 Pirellulaceae bacterium | reverse complement strand
GTATGATTGCTGGCATGACCATGATGCAAACCGAACCCCAAATGTTGGCGGCCAATCAAATGTCTCGAGCCCTTTCGAAATACGAAAAGGGGGACGTGCGATATGTTCCAACAACCGAAGAATCAATTGAAAACCTGAAAAACCTGAAGCTCGACGATCTCAAAGAAATCTACTCGAAACAGCTTTCGGCCGCTCACGGAGAAGTTGCGATTGTTGGCGAATTCGACATGCAGCCGACTCTTGCGGCAGTTAACGACTTGCTGAAAGAATGGAATTCTGATGTCGAATATCGGGCAATTAAACGCGAAGCGAAAAAAGACTTGGTCGGCAGCAAGTCGGAAATTAATACTCCAGACAAAGAAAACGCAGTTTTCACGGCTGGCTTGGCTTTTGAAATGAACGAGTCCAACGAAGACAGTGCAGCACTCGTGCTGGGCAACTTCATTCTGGGTGGCGGGACGTTATCCTCGCGATTGGGCGACCGAATTCGTCAGAAGGAAGGCCTTTCCTACGGTGTAACCTCGACGATGACGATTCCCGATCAAGGCACCGACGCACGATTCATGATTACGGCGACCATGAATCCCGGTAATATCGATGCGGTTGAAAAAGCCGCGAATGAAGAGTTGGCCCGGTTCCTGGCCGACGGCCCCACCGATGCAGAAGTGGCGGATGCTCAAAAGGGCTGGCTGGAGTCGCAAAAGGTCTCACGCTCGAGAGACGGTTCCATCGCCGGGCAATTGAACAGCAATGCCTTCTTGGGCCGAACCTTTGATTACACCATCGCTCGCGAAAAGAAAATCGCTTCGTTGACGGCGGCGGAAATCAAGAATGCGTTTCAGAAGCACATCGACCCGAAGAAACTGATTGTGATCCGGGCCGGTGACTTGAAGAAAAAATCCAAATAGGATTCTATCTCAGAAACTGAGCAATATCCGATAGTTCATAACAACCCGAAATTTAATACGAGGGACGGATCTCTCGATTAAGTTTCGGGTTTTTTTTTGGGGCTGGCCGTCTATCCCAAACGGGGTCTGACCCTCTCCAATAGGGTGTGAATTTTTGATAGTCGCCTTTCGCTCCGCGAAAGTTGGGGTGCTAAACGATACTGTTGCGGAGCAATAGGCGACTCTGTCTCGCGTCCACTCAATAAAATCACAGTCTCTGAGATTCGAACATCATCCGTTTCAGCCAAAGTAACGATTGGGCGTAGGCGGCTTCCACATCGTCATCCATCGTTGCGTCGTGGTCAGCGTTCGGTACCACAAATACTTGTTTGGGACCGCGATGGGCTGAGATGATTCGATTTTGAAACTCACAGGGAACGAGCGTGTCAAATTGTGACTGAACGTACAGGGCAGGGGAGTTGGACCTCGCGGCATTCGCGATAGGGTCGAGTTCTTCCGGAAAGTAATTCGCGACAAGCCGTCCGATTCCAAAATTCCACCAGTTGTAACGCCGTTGTTCACGAATGAGATTTCGAATCGGCGGAGGATTCCGCAAGATCAAAGCATCAACTGGAAATCTCGCGGCGACAAACAGGGCCAAACATGCTCCCAGACTGTTGCCGTTGATCAAGATCTTTGCCGAAGGATGGGCTGCCCGAATCGAATGCCACATTCTTTCGGCAACAGGCGCTAAATGTCGGACGTCCGCTTTACCCGAACTGCCCCCAAAGCCCGGATAATTCACCGCCCAAACCTCGCCGGATATGTCAGCCCAATGATCCAACGGACTCAAGCCTGACCATTCTGCTCGCCCAGCCATTCCTGGAAATTTCAGTACGACAAGTTCCGGTGAAGCAGCTTCATTTGGCTTAGACGGTTGAACCCAAACCTCCAGTTCACCCCCTCCAAATGGGATCGCACGCCGTGTTTTGCCAAAGGTGTCGATCGCAAAACGCGATGGTGACAACATCGTACGATTGGCGATCTGGCGCAACATCACGGAGCCTCGGGAAACGACTGGCTGGAGGCAAGCTGAAATTCTTAATGCACTCGTTGTCCGGGAACGGCACCGGAGTCGGGACTCAACAAGTAGACTTCAGCACCGCCGCCACCGGCCGCGCAGACCATGCCTTCGCTCAAGCCGAACTTCATTTGCCGCGGTTTCAAATTCGCAACGACAATGACCAGACGGCCAATCAATTTTTCCGGCTCGTAGGCGGCTTTGATGCCGGCAAAGACGGTACGGGTGTTGGTGCCGCCGAGACTGACGGTCAACTTCAGGAGCTTCTTGGCCTCCGTCACATGCTCGGCATTGACGATTCGGGCGACGCGCAAGTCTACCTTTTGGAAATCTTCGATCAGGCATTCACCGGCCAAGGGTTCGGCCAACAGCGCCGCATCCGAATCGGAAAACGATGCGGTTTCAGTTGGCGGTGCTGCGGCTTCGGGTTGAGCAGATTCTTCGATCATTTTTTCGATGTCCTTTGTCTCGATTCGTTTCAGCATGTGTTCGAATTTCGCAACGGGCGTTCCCACAATCGGTTTCTGCGACTGATCCCACGAAGTAATCGGATCGTTCAGCAGCCGACCGGTACGCTCCGCCAAATCAGGCAGAATCGGCGTCAAGTAAATCGCCAATTGGCGGAACAAGTTCAGTGAGATGGTGCAAACATCTTGAAGACGTTGAGCCTGCGCCGGGTCCTTCTTCAGCGTCCACGGTTGGACCTCGTCCACGAACGGATTCACCCGGTCAGCGATTTCGCAAATCAGCCGCGTCGCGAGTGCAAAGTCACAGTCCTCGTAGGCCTCAGCGATTTCTTTGCCAGCAGCAGCGGCATAACTAAACAACCCGCCATCATCTGGATAGGTTGTCGAAAGCCCGGTCGTTTCGACGAACTTCGCGGTTCGCGATGCAAGGTTTACGACTTTACCCACAATGTCGGAGTTAAACTTATTCACGAACTCTTCGACGCTCAGATCGAGATCATCGACCCGCGTAGTAAGTTTCGAGGCGTAAAAATATCGCAAGGCCGATGGATCAAGGTGCTGCAAGTAAGTTTCGGCTTTGACAAACGTGCCGGTGCTTTTCGACATCTTCGCGCCATTGACGGTCAGGAAGCCGTGGATGTGAATCTTCCTCGGTAAGGAAAACCCGGCAGTCTTCAGCATGCCCGGCCAAAACAGCGTATGGAAGTACGTGATGTCCTTGCCCAGGAAATGGTGGATTTCCACGTCGTCACTTTTCCACCAATCCTCAAGCCGCTCACCGTTTCGATCGCACCATTGTTTGGTTGAGGCGATGTAGCCCACCGGAGCATCGAACCACACGTACCAGTAGTTGCCCGGGTGGTTCGGAATCTCAAACCCGAAGTACGGGGCAGGGCGGGAGATGTCCCAGTCCTTAAGCGATTTCGCGCCCTCCGCTGAATTGGCATCGCCCAGGAAATGCCCGCGCAGATAGTTGGCGATTTCCTTTTGCAAGTGATCGCCATGCTGGGTGTACTCGACCAGAAAATCTCGCAGTTGTTCCAGTTCGATAAAGAGATGCGGGGCCGAGCGGATTTCCGGTTTCGTATCCGAGAGCGTACTCACGGGATCGATCAGATCGCCCGGTGAATAGGTCGCTCCGCAGGCACTGCAGTTGTCCCCGGGCTGATTCGTCGCCTTGCAGTTTGGGCATGTGCCTCGTACAAAACGGTCAGCGAGAAAGGTTCCAGCCTTCGTATCGTACAGTTGGTCGACGTTCTTCGTTTTGACGAGCCCCTTGCGGTTGATCGCCTCCCAAATTTCGTGACACAGTTCGCGATTTTCCGGACTATTGGTGCTGCCGTAGTTGTCGAAGCTGATGTGAAAGCCAGCGAAATCCCGTTCATGTTCGGCTTGAACTTCGGCAATCAGGCTTTCCTCGCTGCGGCCTTCCTTCCGGGCGCGAATTGTAATGGCCGTGCCGTGCGTGTCGTCCGCACAAATGTAAATGCAGCGATGACCGCGAAGCCGTTGAAAGCGAACCCAAATATCGGTCTGGATGTACTCGACCAGATGGCCAATATGGATCGGCCCGTTGGCATAGGGCAGTGCGGCGGTGACGAGAATCTTGCGGCGTGTCATAATCGTTTCGCGGGTGAAAAAATGGCCTTTTTCAGGCTGGTCAAAATTGTAAACGCAAACAGAAATTCAACGAAGGGCACATGGGATGATCGACCCTCAGGACTACCAAATCAACGACGTTTCGCAGTTGCATTCGCCAGGTTTGGTCCTGTTTCGTGAATTGCTTGAACACAACCTTGCCGAATCGATTCGGCTGTGCGGTGGCCCGTCGCGTTGGCGGCCGCATGTGAAGACCCATAAGACGCGCGAAATCGTCCGCCGTCAAATGGAACTTGGAATTCTCAAACACAAATGCGCGACGATTGCCGAAGCTGAAATGTTGGCTGAAGAAAAAGTCTCCGAAGTCTTGATCGCCTATCCAATGGTTGGACCAAATGTCGCCAGGCTGTCAAAGTTGATAGACAGGTTTCCCGAGACTCGGTTCGCGACCCTTATCGATCATCCGGATGTTGCCGTACAAATCGGCAGATTTCTCGAGGCGAATGGCCAATCGGCTGAGGCCCTGCTCGATCTTAACGCCGGCATGGATCGGACAGGGATTGCTCTCAATCAGCAAGCAATCGAGCTGTACGAAATGATTTCCAGCACACCGGGACTTAAGGTCGGAGGTTTGCACTGGTACGACGGTCAGCATCGCCAACCGGATCTGCGCGAACGAAAAATCGCCGTCCTCACCGGCTGGGAACAATTTCTCCACTTTCGCGACAAGCTGCTGATGAGTGGTTTGGAGGTGCCAAGGATTGTTGCTGCTGGCACAGGTTCGTTTGCAATTCTCGCTGAGACCGAAGAACCAGGCCTTGAGCTAAGCCCAGGTACAACCACGTTGTACGACGCCGACTGCAATGAAAAGTTTCCAGAATTGAACTTTAAACCAGCCGTGGCAATTCTTACTCGTGTCATCAGTCACAGCGGCTCGACACGTATGACACTTGATGTTGGCCACAAAGCTTGCGCGGCAGACCAACCCGCAGGCAAACGTCTTTACTTCCCTGCACTCCCGGACGCAAAGGAAGTCCAGCACACTGAAGAACACCTTGTCATCGAATCCTCCGCCGCCCACCGCTTTCGTATCGGCGACCCCCTGTTCGCCATCTCCCGCCACATTTGCCCCACGATGAATATCCACAGTGATGTTTTGGTTGTTTCCAACAACGAAGTCGTTGAAAAGTGGCAAGTAAAAGCAAGAGCTCGTTAGTCACTCCAACTGGACGAGTTGGATTTGGTTGGTCAGCGGGTTGAAATAACAGCACAAACACCAAAATCGCAGGTTAATTAGCGACGCAAAATCAATCTTCCGCTTTTGCTTGCTGTTCTTGGAGTTGCTTAAGGGAAGTTCCATTTTTGTCCTCCCAAGCTGTACGTCCGTTGGATGGTCGAGCTAAAACAATCGCTGCGGCCAATGAAGGAGAGGAAAACGTGTAATCTTGCGTAAAACGATACTTGTCCCCGTCGACAACCAAGACTCCTTTTTGAACTAAATCGTCTCTTTGTTTGATTATGTTCGGAAAGTGGTCAGCCAACGATGGAGCAGATTCGACTGCAGCATAAGAGTTTTTTGTAACGACAAAGCCTTGCGGGGTGTCGAAGCCCTGTGCATTCGCCCTTTTGCTTTTACAAAAGAGAGGCGTAGAAGCCGCAACTTGGCTAATTGATGGAGAGGTGTCAAATGCAAATACTCCCAAAATTGGCAAAATGCCGAGCACGTTCTGCAAAAAAACGTCCATGTCGGCTCGATCCGCCTCTGAAAGTGTCGGTGCCGATGGTTGATTGCCGTTTTCTAAAGGAACTCGCTTCGCCGACAACGCGAGACTAACGAGTTGTGATTCAAGGTATTGAACATGAGCCTTGTTTAACTGCCCCGGGCCAGCAACGAAAAAAACAGCTTTTGTCCAAAAATCTTTTTTCGCAAAATGACTTTCTAATCTTGGTCGAACCGGATCGCCTTCGCCAATGTAGAGCATTTCCCCATCGCCGTCGGTTTGAGGTCCAAGCAGGATGTAGACCCCGGTCTGGTTGAACTCCTCTCGATTCCGAACCTTCGAATAAATGGCGCGAGGGAACAATTACAGCCTTGCCAATCCAATTCGACCGATCGACAAGCCGCAATCCGTCAGGATCGCCATCAGCCAAGAAGATTCGCAATGAAAACGGAAGTTGGTTGCTCATGAAATAACCACTCGGCAAATTTGATTTTTAAATCAATAACTTCGTAAGGAATCAAATCCTAGACGTACGGATCGAAAAACCGTTGCAATACATAGCCATCAGGGTGCTAAACAAATCGCGCCGCGACCACGCTGATGTTTTGGCCGCCGAAGCCGAAGGAATTGTTGAGGGCGTAGTTGATTTTTCCGTCGCGGGCTTTGTTGGGAACGTAGTCGAGATCACAGTCGGGGTCGGGGGTTTCGTAGTTGATCGTTGGCGGCAGGATTTGATCGCGCATGGCGAGCAGGCAGACGATGAGTTCAGTGGCGCCAGCGGCGGCGATGAGGTGACCCATCATGCTTTTCGTGCTGCTGACGGGAACGTTTTTTGCATTTGCGCCAAAGACTTGATGACAGGCCCGAGTCTCGACGCGGTCGTTGACTTGAGTGCTGGTGCCGTGGGCATTCACATAACCAATCTGATCGGGGTTGAGTCCGGCGTCGGCGATCGCCATGTTCATGCAGCCGATTGCGCCGCGGCCTTCGGGATGAATGTCGGTAATCCGGTAGGCGTCGGCGGTCGAACCGTAGCCGACAATTTCGCCCCAGATGTGAGCTCCACGTCTTTTGGCATGTTCGAGTTCCTCCAGAATGACCATCCCGGCACCTTCACCTAGTACGAAGCCGCTCCGGTTTTTGTCGAAGGGGCGTGAGGCTTTGGTCGGGGCGTCGTTGCTGTCTTGGCACAAGGCCGTAAGCAGGTTAAATCCAGTGACGCCGAACGGATGGATCATGCTGTGAGTACCTCCGGACAACATGACGTCGGCTTCGCCACGGCGAATGCTTTCGGTTGCTTCGCCGACGGCTTGGCTGCTGGCTGCACAGGCGGTAAGGCAATTGGCGTTCGGGCCTTGGGCGTTGAACATGGCGGCCAACTGGATTCTGCGGCTCTTCCACGTCGAGCAGGCCACGCATGCGGATGTGCTCACCGACGACGAGATCCGCACCGT
>JBEBGH010000276.1:0-7230 GCA_040081565.1 Pirellulaceae bacterium | reverse complement strand
ATTCCTTCAATTTCGCCTTTTGCTCGGATGAAAGCTCGTTGAGCAATTCGGCCCGCATCTCAGCGCGGAGCTTTTGCATCTTCTCTTGCAATTTTTCGTTTAACTCTTTTGCTTTCCCCTTCAACTTCTCGACATCCTTTTCACTCAAGCCTAACTTTTCGCGAATCTCTTCGTTGGCTAACGCAGCGGCAGTTCCTTGATTTTTCATTTTTTGTTGGAGGCTAATCTGTTCCAATCGCTCGCGCTGACTCGGCAACAGCAATTTTTCAATATCTTCTTTCTTTTGTTGTTCAATTTCCTTGATGGCTTTCTCCAATCCTCTTGGCCCTTCGCCCGAGCCTTTTCCGGGCTTCATTTTTTCCAATTCGGCCGAAATTCGTTTTCCGTAGCTGGCTTGCAATTCCTTGTATTGCTCCAATTGTTTCCCAACCAGATCCAGCTCATTTTGTACGCCTGGATTAGAAAGCATCTGAAAAGGGTCTGCTCCCATTCCCGGAGCAAAATCCATCGCGAATTCACCGGAACTAAAAAAAGAACCTCCGTCCGAAGACATACTCATGAACTGCATCTTCGGAGGGCCCTCGCCATCCTCTTCGGCTTGAACAACGATCGCATTCTGTTTGAACTGGCCCGCAGGCTCTTCTGCCGGTTGTTGTCCGCTTGAGATCGACGAAACCGCAAACGCCAGGCCGAGAGCAAATCCAAATGTCTTTTTCATTTCTTTCTCCAACTAATAGGTTGCATTCAATCCTGCTATTTTCGGGAATTCGAGCTTTCCAACAACCTCAGTCTGACTTTTTTTGTGGTCTCCGAGGCAAAATTTCCAATTCCCAGCCTAATTCGCCACGGTGAATCAGTCGCGACCCAGGAATAAACCCCGAAAAAAAATCTTCTGTGTGGCCTTAATTTTCAATTTTTTCGCGGACTAATTGCTCGGGATAGCTTTGCACACGATGGTTGTAAGTATCGAGCATGTGCACCCTTCTCTCGTCGTCGATCACGAAGGCCCAAGGCTGGTGGAATTGGCCGGGGGCTTTGCCAGCCGAACCGAATATGCCTAGCGACTTCCCCTCTCGATCCAATTTCTGCAAACGATGATTACCGAATTCGCACACATAAAACGTCTTGTCGTCGTTGAGCAAAATGGCATACGGATACTTTAATTCACCGGGCTCAGGACCCGCATGCCCGATCGTTTGCACGAGCTTGGCCGATTTCTCCGAAATTTCAAAAATTTGAATTCGATGGTTGCAGGCGTCCGCGACCCACAATCGCCCCAACTCATCCAACGCCAGAGACTGGGGTCGCATGAATTCATAATCGCCTTCGCCATGTCCCCCCCACTCAAATTGATATTCGCCCGCCGGCGAAAACTTTTGGATGCGATCAAAATCACCGTATTCGGAAACGTAATAGTTCCCCAGTGGGTCCTGCACGATATCGGTCACAAATCCAAATTCACCGGGACCTTTTCCATTCTTTCCGCCAATGGTCCGACTCTCGACAAGTGTACCGTCCAGTTCATAGAACAAAATTCGGAAGTAATGTGTGTCGGCAACCATGAGCAATCCGTCGTTAGAAAAACTCAACCCACATGGCTTCCCAAATTCCGTGGCAGGCGTTCGCCATCTCCGCAAAAAACTCCCCGCCTGGTCAAACACTTGAATCTGGCCCAATTTGTCGACAATGTACAAATTTTTGTCAGGGCCAAAAGCGATAGCGCGTGGCGTTTGAAAACGACCCGGATCGATCCCGCGCGATCCCCAAACTTTCACTTGCTCCGCGTCCGGCAGTTCGGAGGGTTTGCAACCGATGAACAATGTGAGGCATAATGACGTGCAAAGAACCACGACGTGCAGCAATCGCGGCCCCTTCAACCTCAAGATCTTTTCCGTCGCTAGAAACCGCATAGATTCGTTGCTACTTGACCCTCGATAACCCGTCCCGATATAGTGCAGCATCATTCTAGCGGAATCCGCCGTAGTCTTCAGATGAAAATGCGGCCCAAGCCACTCATTGTGACCACGATGCGTCCGATTGTATTTGACCTCAAAAAGCTCTCTGATCCCCGTGATGCCATCCATCGCGCGGTTGAGGGATTGGCCGCAGGGAAATTAGTGGCAATCCCCACAGAAACCGTTTATGGGATCGGTGCGAGCGGTTTGATTGCTCCGTCCGTGCGACGGCTCTATGGCTTAAAAAATCGACCCCAGTCATTTCCGCTGATCTATCTTGTCAAAAGTGCAGAGGATGCACTCGACTACATCCCCGACATGAGCCCGTTCGCCAGACGACTCGCTCGCAAGGTCTGGCCAGGGCCACTGACGATTCTTTCCAAAGGCCCGCATCCTGACAGCGTGATAACCCGACTTCCGGAAGAAGTCCAGGAAATGACCTGCGGTAGTGGCTGGGTGGCATTGCGCGTCCCGGCCGATCCAGTTGCGACAGAAATCATGCGACTTAACGCCGGCCCCCTCATCATGGCGAATTCTGGATCACATGAGGCAGAACCCGCGGCTACGGTCGACGAATTACTTGCGGCAATTGGCAATGAACTCGACATCGTTATCGATGCCGGAATTTGTCGTTTTGCTCAACAATCAACCGTTGTTAAGATAGTGAAGGATCAAATTGAAGTCGTCCGACGGGGAGTGATCGACGAACAATCGCTGAAACGAATGAGTGAAGTCCACATCTTGATCGTGTGTACCGGCAATACCTGTCGTAGTCCTATGGGCGAAGGCCTAATGCGGAAACGTCTCGCCGATTATTTTGGTTGCACACCCGAAAACCTTGAGGACTTCGGGTTCAAGGTCGAATCGGCTGGGATTGCCGCAATGCCAGGCGGAGGAGTTAGCTCCGAAGCCGTCGAAGCATTACAAAAACGAGGGATCGATATTTCATCACATTCCAGTCAACCAGTTACGGATCGTTTAATCCGGCAGGCCGACCTGATTTTGACAATGACGGGAACACATCGCCAAGTTCTCCTCGCGCAATGGCCCCAAGCCTCAAGTCGCACGTTTACCATCACGCGCGACAACGGCGACATTGCGGATCCCATCGGATTACCCAACGAGTATTACGAACACTGCGCACGGCAGATTGATTCGCATCTGGAACACTGGGTTAAGGACAACCCGTTGTTCAAGAAACCAGCCTAGCATTCGCTGCTATTTCCCAGACTTTTCGGGCGTCTTCGTGCCTTGTTCGATCTGCAGGTTTGCGCGAACGCCCATCTCTTTCATGTCCGTCCACAAGGTTCCCTCTCCCGCGTACAGGAAATTCAATTCCAAATCAGCGGGCAATCCCGTGGCGAACGTCCAATCGTTGAAGGCGTTGGGGTTCTTGAACGCTTCGACGGCGAGACGGAACTTGTCAGCGCGGGCTTCCTCCAGCAATTGCTTGCCTTTGTTTTCAGCTTCACTCATCAGCTTCATCGCATCAGCCGACAACTGGGCTGTTTCGCGCGCGATCTCTGCGACTTTTCGCGCAGCTTGTGCGTCGATCAATTTGGCTTGACGATCGCCTTGGGCAAGCATCGATTGAAACTGGCGCTCGGTATCGACGACCACGCGTTGCTTTTCCAGGAGAACATTTTGTTCCGCCTCGCGCAGCATGCCCTCGGCACGAGCCGTTAATTGTTCCTGTTCACGAGTCAACTTCAGTTCGTCGGCAATGAAAGCCATTTGGATCGGTTCTCGAACCTCGATTGGAATCGAAGTGTGCCGAACGAGTCCGTACAACAATGTCAGTTTCTTCTCCAAGAGAACGTCTCGAAATTCCGCGACGATGGCCTCCTGAAATTTCTCGCGATCAGCGCCTACAAGCAGTTTCACCGCCGAATAACGCGAGCCGTTGTTGCGGCAAATCGATTCGATCTGCGGCATGATCACTTTATTTTCAATCGCGTCGAGATTGCCGAAAGAGATCACCGCGTGAGGCGCTTGCTCGGGCAAGACGCCCCAGATCGCAGTAAAGTCCATATTAATCGGAAAGCCGTCGGCCGATGGGAAACTGACTCCTTGATCATTTGAGTCGACAACAGGCTCGCCCGAAGCATCAAGTTTAATCGTGCCGTCACGATTACGAAGCTTCTCAGCACCAATCGTCGTCTCCCAATAGCCAACGCCGATGATGTCAACTTGTTGTTCGCGACTGTTGATCGGGTAGATTCCGGGCGGCAGGACATTCATCTGCACACCTTTGGTTTCATTCTTCTTCGGATTGTCCGAAAGATTGGTGACGACACCAACGTAACCGGTTGGGATATCGACCCAGCCACTATGTTTTGTTTGACTGCCGCTGGCCTCACTGACGGTGCCAACTATTTTGACTTCATAGCCGTACGGGTTGATTCGGTAGCGACCTGGAGCCAGCGTGTTCCGCAAGATCCCTTTTTGAGTCGTGTTCCCCAATTCACCGTCGACTAGAAATTGGCCTTCCGGCATGTCCGCGCCAAGGCGACAAGTGACGATGCCGAGTTGACCAGGCTCGATGATTACGTCGTCGACCAGAGCTCGCTTCCACCAGATGGGGCAGTAGAAGTGACGTCCTGGACCGCGAAGTTCCTCGAGCACGCCCACTTCACCTTCCTTTGCCCAAGAACCTGACTGGGCAAATTTAGGTGTCTTGAACAGGGATGCGAACAACGGACCCTTGTATTGCAATTGCAGACTCTTCCCCTCGGGAACGTAAATTCGATTAATGGTCCATTCGAAAACGAACCAACCGAAAAGTGCCATCGCGGCCAGAGTCAGGAAGCGAATTCCCCATTTCATCTTTTACAATCTCCAATTCGTAGCTGCAAAATTCTGTTTCAATCGTGGGTTAGTCTTTTTTCGGAGGACCACTAAGTCCCTTGAAGACTTCCATCAATGGCGAGTCCGCCGTGTTCGTCATGATCGACCGGAATCCCGGTGCCAGTTTTTGGTAAAGGACATAGCGGGCGAAGGCACTGCCATCACCGCCAAAGGCCTCGACAGATCGTTTCCAGCCCGCGGCATCCGCTTCGTTCTCAAAACCAATGCCCGCAGCCTCAGCCGATTTTTGCGACATAATGGCGGCGGCTTTATCTTTCGCGGCAGCCAGGGCTTCCACGGCGACTTCCTTATCTCGGTTCGCCTCTGACAATGCGATTTCTTGGCGCTTTTTCGCATCGGTATTCAGCACGATCACCTCGCGATCGGCCTCCACCAACTTTTTCTTTTGCTCGACCAGCGCCGTTTCCGTCGCGAGTTTCGCCTCTTGTTCCTGTTGCAATGTCTGCTGCTGGAACTGTTTGAGTTTTTGATTGGCGACCTCGCGATCTCGTACGGGTGATGCGATCGCCTGGGGAGGATTAATCTTGGTGATCAAGGCCTGCACGATTTCAATTCCCTGTTCTTCGCAGGTCTTGCGGATGACATCTTGAAACTCATCTTGGAATGCGGATCGAGTTTCGCCGCCAATGAATTCGCGCCCGCTCGAGTTCGATCCGCGCAAACGGCAGAACGATCGGGCGTTCGGCATGATTACCTTTTTAACAATCTCTTCATTGATATTATGCAGCTTGTCTTGGTCGTTCTCCAATTCGTTGTAAGTCACGTACACGAGAGCCGCCATTTCGGGTTTAACTCGAAACTCGATGATCCCGTCGAGCGAAACCCAGAACCCGTCCTTGCTCGGGAACCCCATGTCGAAGTCCTCGGCCAAATTGAACCGCTGCGAACGGCAATCGACCATTTCGACACGCACCATGTAGGGATTCAAGTAATAGGTTCCTTCGTCGATCGTCTTTTGCTGCACGCCTCGTTTGCCGTCGGGTACAAGGAGTTGATTCGGCTCGCTTGGCAACTCGCCAGACAGGTTCGTAATTACGCCCTTGAAACCCGCCGGGATCGTCATCGGCTCATACAGTTCAACGACCTCGAGGTAATCCGCGGTCGGACGAGGTAGTACCACCATGCCTGTCGACTTGTCGATGACTTTGGCATTAATTGGGTAACGACCGGGCATTAAAACTTTGGGAACGATTCCCTTTTGAGTTTCCTGCAAGGCAACGAATTCGCGATCTTTCAGATCATCCCCATGCAAACGGATACGAACGCCCATCTTTCCTTCGGGGATCTCGACCATCGGGTAGATCTTCCAATCCCAGTTGTAGAAGTCGCGGAAGTGCCGACCTTCGGCGAGGATATCTTTTTGCAAGCCTCGATACTCGCTGCCTGGTGCAACCTCTTGATCGTTTGTCAGATCCTTTCCGGTCTTCTTGGTCATGACGGCGATATGTTTCGCCGGCACATAGACATAGAAACTCATGTAGACCACGATCAATCCAATGACCGCGAACATGCCCAGCACAATCAAGCCAGCCAATCCCCAGCCCAGCTTGGAGAAATTGCGGCGGCGACTGGGGGAGAGAATATCGTCATTCCGGTTAGACATCCCGATTTACCTCTAAAGACCTACGAAACCTGCGCATAAATGAATTCACTAGCAAACCAAAAATTGGCTTAATCCGGTTTCACCCTGAATTCGCGAAAGGTTACCACCTGATTTCGATTTTGACGGCAAAAAAAGACTTGACTTACGCGAGATCGATTCATGGACTTCCGAATTGAGTGGTTGTTTCATGTCTTGACTAATTCGCGGAACGCCAGTCAATCTTGGAAACTGTCGGCTAAATACGATTTTGCGGGCAAAAATGGGACCTGCCGGAATAGAAGTAAGATTGCAGCAGTTCGATATTCGCGATACGATCATCCCAATTCAACCTCAACCGGATGGAGCGTCACGACAGTTGAGGGTTGACGCTCGGCAGACAGGAAGACAAGCAACGATTGCTTGAGGAGCCAAAACTTTGGGCAGAATTTTTTTGATCGAAAATTCGCTGGTGGGTGCAGGGACACACCACTTCGATCTCGTCGAATGCCTGGTGAATGCCAGCCAGGAACTCGGCTTCGATATTTCTGTGGGCGTCAATAAGCGCTGCGACGAGTCAGCGTTGCAGGCTCTTCGCTGTCGAACTCTACGTGCGTTTACCTCAACCGTCTATCAACCGTTCAGCGCGCTTGCCGGATTGCGTCAGTTAAAGCGCGCCATGGCGCTGCCGCGCTTCGAAAAAACAGACCGCGTTTCACCGCTGACTCGATTCTTAAACTGGTTTCGTTTCCGGCGCGAGCAATCGCTGGTTGAAAAAAGCGTTTGTCGTTTCGCGCAAGAGTGTGCAGCTTTTTTCGCCGACGTCGA
>JBEBGH010000617.1:0-1814 GCA_040081565.1 Pirellulaceae bacterium | reverse complement strand
AACCAACACCTGCTTCGGCGGCGCCACCTACCCGAGCGCGGCGGACAAGAGTAGTAATAAGTTCACCTCCAAAGAAAGAGATGCGGAAACCGGACTGGACTTCTTCGAAGCTCGGTACATGTCCTCAGCGCAGGGTAGGTTCACAAGCCCTGATCCGGGAGCGTGGTACCTCAACAATCCGCAGAGCTACAACGGATACTCGTATGCTTTGAACAATCCGCTTCGTTATAACGACATTGACGGTGAGAGTGCAGTTGATCGAGTAAACGCTGCCGAGAAGCTAACTACTCTGAGCATTCCCTACGGCCAATCAAATCCGCAGTACCCGCAGGGTAATTGTTTTGATTGTTCAGGGTTAGTCCGACACGTTTTCGGGCAAGACCCGGACAATACTTTGGGGCTTCCTCGCACAGCCGATGCACAGGCTGCGACGTTTGAGAAATCTGGAGAATACACGACCGACATCAATCAAGGTCAGGCGGGGGATGCCGTTTTCTTTGCTGATGCCAGTGGCAAGGTGGTGCATACCGGTATCGTCGTGGATGTCAAGAATGGAACGATCCGATTTGTACATGCACCCAGGCCAGGAAAGTATGTCCAGTTTAGTGCGATCAGGATGAATGGCAAGTTCGGGTCTGAGCATTTCGTTGGATTCGGTCGGTCGATCGAGCGAACGCCGGTTCGGCAGTCCACTGTTCCAGCAACCATGTTGGGTCGCTTCACGCAATGGTGGAACTCCTGGAGTTTATTCGGGCCGACGCCAACGCAGACACCTGCGAAATCCAATCCAGAAACTAAACAACAAGGGCCGCATAAGAACTGTCTCCAGGACAGAGACGGGAACTGCGTCCAGTAGCAGGAAGGAAACCGGAAATCCCGGCTTCACGCAATAGCCAGCGATGCGACTCGACCTACACTTTTCAGCAACTCTGCTTTTGGCGTTAGTGAGTTTTGCGCCCACAGCCTGTTTATCTCAAACCGCATCGACCAGTGGAGGGTCGTCGGAATCGCAGACCTGTTTGACTGCGGCCAAATCACATCTTGGTCCCGGAGCTTTAGTGCTGCGGTGTGGAAAGTTGAATAGCCGGGGAAAGCTGGAGGTCCTTGCCGCCGTAAAACTGACAAGGGTTGCCGCTCCAAAATACTGCACGCCAGTTTCCCGCTTTGCGATCTTGAGTCTTCAGAATGCCACTCGCACCATCGAGGTTGATGGCGCCAAGCAGATCAAAAACCCTGAAGGGTACATCGCCACAGATTACATTGACGATTCACCTGATCTCCCCCGCTACTGTCTCAAAGCGACGGCGCAGCGATCGGATGGGACATCAGGGTTCACTATTTTCCTGAATTATTTTGGTGCTCGTGGAGAAATCGAGGGTTCCTCGACAGAGATCAGTTGGAACGGCAAGGCTGGCCGCTATCAAGAGTTCACCGATGTAGAGGGGTTCCGCCCCGAAGTCAAGAATCCGCCACACATCAGGACCCGTGGTAAGAAGTGACTTGCGTTTGTGTCTTACCGTGCCAGCGCCCGTTTGATGTTGGGATCGTTGATGAGCGGGAGTTCGTGGGCTTCGGAGAAATCGAGCGCCCGTTCCAAACTGCGGCGGATGTAGTCGGAGCGGGAGCGCATGTGGAGATCGTAGGCGACGGCATCGAGGCGATCGACGAGAGCTTCTGGAAGGCGGACAAGGATGGCACGTTTGTGATGGCAAATGGGGACAGATAGGATGAGACGGCTGGTCACCTAAGACAGCGATAAGCTGTGAGACGCACTCTGAGGGGTGCAAAGGAGACCAGCCATGAAGAAGAGTAGC
>JBEBGH010000616.1:0-1823 GCA_040081565.1 Pirellulaceae bacterium | reverse complement strand
GATGCGGACCCGCATGTCCGGTGGTGTGGGGAGGGTCACCCGCAAGGGTGACCCTTACCCGATTTATTTGGAATTTTGATTTCGGTTGGGATTCTCGATCGGAGACTTGAACGGGACGAGTCGCCCAAACATTCTCCACACAATCATCCACAGTTTATGCAATCGTGAATCGACACGCAGCAGCTCTTCAGGGTGTTCGGCATCAATATCACCGTGATTAATTGCATTGCGAATATCGTAAAGGCGGTTCTCCCGATCTGACCTGTGAAAACACTCGTTTGCGTATTCTTCTGCCTCTTCCGGGAAGCATTGTTGGAGGGCATGCTTTGCCTTGCCAACGAACCCCGGATTCACAATCTCTTGATAGCACTCCGTAACATCAGCAGGTTTCAATTTGCCATCGCGATCGGAAAGGAATTGGTCGATCCGTGCTTGCTTCTCGGTGCGTGACAGCTTGGGCATTGGCCGAATTTCAAGTACTGCTTCGACAAGGCATTCAAAAGCGTTCCAGTAGGCAGCGTAGATTCGAAGCAAGTCGCAACGATACTGCTCCATCAGTAGATTGCGAGGTTCACGGACCCAGTACAGCGCAGCGTCGACCTTCTGTCGTACAGGTGCTGGTAGTTTACCAATACCTGCCAGCGCGGCAGGCAAATCTTCGTGCGCGAATTTTGTTCCGGCACCGCCCATATTGCCAGAGGTAATATGTGACCACCAGCCACACGCACCGTTGCCCCATTCAACCAATGTCCAAGCGCCAAGAAGAATGTTGATTCTGCGTACGGCATCTAGAACTGCTGGCAGACTCTTTTCTGTAATTTCAACGTGGGCTTTGAGCACACACATCGCGGAACGAATCACAGTGTTCTCGAGCTTCTCAGGAAAAATGGTGATGCCCACTTCCGGAAAATGGAGCTTTTGTTCTGGCGGGTCGAAATCACCGTAGATCAGAATCTGCAAATCGTCACCCCACGCGGAGGGCCAATCGTTGATTCGCTGTTCAAGCCACGCCTTGCCCCACGCTTGGCCCCAGTCGAAACCGTCTCGATTGAGTTCCCGGGCGCGTTCGAGCATCAGGTCGTGCGCATCAGCCATTTTGTAAACGCAGTCTCTTCCAAATAATAACATCCGCGATAACCGAGCCGCGGGAGTTGATGTTCCATTCCGACTCCGCCCGGTTCCGCGGCTTCGGTTGATCGCTTGGTTATCTGGCTATTTCAGGGAATTCTAAGTGATTCGACCAACTAACCTGATCATACGGCCCATCGGAATTAAATCCATACGTGAATCCATACCGTCCGCGTTTTTCACTGGCGTGAAGTGACGATTGAAATGTCGTTCCAAACGATGATTTAATGGAATAGTTTTCCCAACAGTTTCCACAATGTGAGAATCCTCGGTCAAAATCTACGTCCTTCAGGTAGTACGGAAAGATGCTACCAAATCGAGCAGACTGACCGCGAAAAAAAATAGTTCGCCCAGTCCGGTTGAGTACGGTCAGCGTTAAGTTCAAACGTTCGCCAGTCTTGTCGAGTTTGGACTTGGAGACAAAGACTATCACGCCGTCATGGTCGGTTTGACTATGTTCCGGCGGCGATGCAAGCAGAAATTGCGGCAAGGTTGCAGCAGAAGGCAGAAGCAAGCCAATCAATATCATGACGATCGCGGCGACAACGATTTTTTCGATGCGTGTCATAATCAAGCCAGATAACGTATTGCAATCTATGCGTCGGGGGAGTTGGGTGGGTACCCTTTGTGAAACTCGAAGCCACGACGTATAGATTGTGCGTTGAACTGAGCCGACGGAGCGGAACATGCGGTAC
>JBEBGH010000615.1:0-1831 GCA_040081565.1 Pirellulaceae bacterium | reverse complement strand
GAAGTGTTGGTGGTTTGTCGCGGCGGTGGTAGCGCCGAGGATTTGTGGTCGTTCAACGAAGAAGTCGTTTGCCGCGCGATCTTTGCGTCAAAGATACCGGTGGTGTCCGCCGTAGGGCACGAAATTGATGTGACGTTGTCCGATCTCGTCGCCGACGTTCGCGCGCTAACCCCGAGCGAGGCCGCCGAACGAATCGTGCCCAAGAAAACTGACTTGGAACGTTCACTGAACCTGATGCAGTCGCGTTTGGTAGGGTCGTTGCGCGGGCGGTTTCATCAGGCGAGAGCCGCGTTGATCGCGTTGGCTGACCGTCCGGTCCTCCACCGTCCCCTCGACCGTTTGAACGCCCAACGGCAAACGCTCGACGAGTTACTCGCGCGAATGCAACGCTCATTGAAAGAGTCAACCTATCGCCGCCGCCGCGATGTTGAGGGAATGGCCAATACGTTGAATGCCCTCAGCCCTCTGAAAATCCTTGCTCGCGGCTACAGCGTTTCCACGGATGAATCCGGCAAGGTCATCCACGATGTGGCGCAAGTAGAAAGCGGTGATCCAATCACAACTCGAATCCAAAACGGTACAATCGTAAGCGTCGTCCGCGATGTTTTCCCCAAATCTTGAAATCCACGAATATGGCCAAACGAAAAAAGGCAGAAGAAACTCCCGAATCGTTCGAGCATATGCTTGAGCAATTGCAGTTGGTAGTCCGTGAAATTGAGTCGGGAAAACTCACTCTAGATGAGTCGTTGGCGAAATACGAATCGGGCGTGAAACATCTGCGAGCCTGCTTTGCGAAATTGGATGAAGTGGAGCAGAAGCTGCGGTTGCTGATCGATGTGGACGACCAGGGAGTAGCCATCACTCGAAAATTCGAACACGCGGCATCATTCGCTGAGAACGATGATGAAGACGACGATGATGACATCGGCCACCGACGGGCTAGTCAGGATACGGTAGCGTTCGATGCAGAGGATGATGAAGACGACGACGCGGAAGAAGATTCACCAGCGGGCCTGTTCTAGGGCATTTTTTTGCTGACCTGACGTTCCGACGCGAGGCAATACCAGCACGAAGCGCGAGCGAGTGAGTCCCGAATTTGCGCAAGAAGACTCACTTGCTTGCGCTGCGTGCTTGTACTACCGCAGCATCAAAACGTGTGCTTTGTGCTCTTACTCGAGTCGCGGTTGCTTCGAACTCTCGCTCATGAACTCAGTTAAGGTTTCGCATTCAGTAACCTGGTGAGCTTCACGACGTGGGCCACGGTGTCATTCAGCATTTGGCGAGGCATACCTTCTTTTAGGTCGTCCATCGTGTCATTGAATGCCGTGGAGACCGAACCCACGGCGGCTTGTTCGGGAACGATGAGGACTCCGATGTTGCCGAGAATGGCTCGCACATGGACGAGGCCGCGGAGGCCGCCTAGAGCGCCGGGGGATGCGCTCATCAGTCCGCACGTCTTTCCGCGAAATGCCTGCAAGGGTGTTTCCCCGGCAGCGGGACGGGACGCCCAATCGATCGCGTTCTTGAGGAGGGGTGTGATGGAGCTGTTGTATTCCGGGCAAGCAATCAGAAAACCATGATGCTCAAACATCAACCGCTTCAATTGCACGGCACCTGCCGGAGTTCCCGATTCCTTTTCCAGATCTTCGTCGAAAATTGGCAGATTCAAGTCGCCCAGATTCAATTCGGTGACGACCGCGCCCAGATTCTTCGCATGACGCGCCGCAACTTGCACAAGTTGTTGATTCCAAGATTTACTTCGCGCACTTCCGGAAAAAGCCAATAACCGAGGATTATTCATATTTTTTTTGCCTCATATGTTGTAGATAGC
>JBEBGH010000275.1:0-7332 GCA_040081565.1 Pirellulaceae bacterium | reverse complement strand
TTCCACATCCTGCACCGACCACGGTGTGTTCAACCCAAGAATATGCTGGTAAAGTTCTTTGTCTTGCATAAACGTTCTCCTTGGCGGAGAATTCTAACAAACCCACGAAATTACCGGATGGACCTTTTTTTACGTGGCATCTTTCCATTCGAGCTCGAAATTGCGGAAGATCATCTGCAGTTCGATCCCAGAAGAGAATAACAATCGATGTTCTATCTTACCATCAGGAGTGATGTCCGGTTCGTCATAACCGAGATCGCCATACCCATACGGACCTGGGAGTCCGCGTTCGGAATCGGCAGATGTTCGAAATGAAGCGACCTCGTAATATCGAAGCGTGAATTGTCGCAATCCGCCGGTGCCATCGACACCATCAAGAATTAGAATCAGTGAGTTTTCTTGAGCGGAATAGTCAATCAATCGAAGGTTTGCATCGTGAAGCGACACAGTTTCCTGTAGCGCAAGCAATCCGCTAGGAAGCCTTTCGCGAATTGTCTCCAGATGTTTACGAAATCTAGGTAATGGATCGTCGTTGTCGAAATCTTGGAGTCCGATCCACCAGTCAATCGTGAAGAATTTCATTTAGTAACCAATCACTTGGGACGACGATTCCAAGAAACAATGCGTTCGCCGCTTAATCATCACGCTTTTAGTGCCAGTCATAGCCACATTCGACACATTGTTTCGCTAATTTAGTTCGCAGTTGTTTTCCGCATTTCGGACAATTAGGTGCATCAAGGTCCCCAAAACGTCGGTAGGGTTTGTCATCGTCTGGCGGCCGATAGAACCGAGTCAACGTAAATTGTCTAGGCCATCCGCGAACTTTTTGGAGTGGTTCCACCATTATTGGGAATAAATTGGCCAAAGTTGTGTCTAGTATTTTCGCGACATTTGCGGCAAGAATTTCTGCTTGGATATCACCGAGAACACGTGTCAAAGGCAAGCAAAAACTAATTCTTGTTGATGACCCGGCCAAATCGGAAGGACTGATCAAGTCAAATTGTGTTATGTCCCGACTTCTCGAAACAGGAACAGTTGGATCAAGAAAAATCTGAGGTTGAAGGCTCCATGGGTCAGCAAGTTCGTGTCCAAATTCGCTTGGTCCCAAGTCAATCCATCCCAAATGCTCTGTTCCGGTGGGAGAGTGAACCGACAGGCGACTATGCAATAATCACCGAATGAAAGAGTCGCGTCTCGGTGTTTGAAAGGTCTCACTGTTAATTCAGTTTGCCCCTCAATATGTTCTTCATCAAGGCAAAACTTCCAAGATGGAAACTCAAGAAGATCTTGTATTGTGATATCGCCTGCGTCTTTTCGTATTTGTTTCCAGTTCATTTTTCGTAACGCCCAGTCAAATGACGGCAGCGCGTACGCCCGGCCGCCGCCAATTAACCATGATTTCAAAACCCGAGTGATCCGCTGTTCCAATTCAAAGTTTAGCAAATATTCTCGATCAATATTGCCCGAGTTTCAAGGTCCTCACCCGACACGTATAGACGCCGTCAACAAAGCAGACATTGCATAAACTGAGGCAGGGAATATTGAAATCGACCAAGCATGCCTTTAATTGTGAATCAGACGATGATCGCGAACATCATTCCAATTGACACGAACGGTGTTACTGAAAGCGAAGATGCGATCGAGTGAATCCGGGACTGGAAGCTGTCGAAACGATCAGCTAAATCCAAGTCGGAGGCATCGGTCCCCACTCGCCCGCCGCAATGGATTCTTGGTCCATGAATTTAAGATAGGGTATCGAGCTAACGCAAAACGAAAATGTCGAAAACAAAGTCAAAAACGCCAGGAATTTCCTGAGGTACATTAGTCGGCTCAAGGTCGTAGCATACGCAAATCCAGCCGCTAACAGAACTCCCAACGGAAGCGAAGCTCGAAACGCCATTCTGATTTCCTCTTGCGAACGACAAACGAAAAACGAAGATCCGGTCGCGATTAGCGCAACCAATAAAGGAATTGTTTTGAGGTTCAGAATTCGAAAACGCTCATTCACATTCCGCCTCGAAACGCTGCCTTTTGGATAACGGACACGAATGCCAAATCGGGTGGTGCGTACAACCAATATTCTGCGTGTTAGTCTGATTGTTTGTTCAAATAATTCAGGACGATTTGATTAGGCTCTGTAGACACCCAATAAGAATCGGTTCCGTTCTTAAGCCAAATAACTCGGAAATCAGGTTTCCCGCCTGTCTGCTGCTCAATTAATTCATCTGGATTAACATTCCAGTCAATTGAAACGCGTTTTTTCAGGTCATTGAATTGCCACGGCCGGCCTGAACGGTTTACGCATGTCTGGAAATCATCAACTAGATCGTCCCAGTTCGTCGGCCATTGCCCATCGTTGGCTTTCATGTGTTCGACGACCATGTCAGCGACCCACCAAACGGCGTACGCGTCGCGAACTGTTTGATTGGCCTGTACACAGTAATTGATTGCCGCAACCACCGTGATTACAGCGACGAGCAGAAGCGACGTTCGCAATTTAGATCGCATTGATGCCGCCAGAACATGTTTCGTATACTTGTTTCGTATACTAGGACTAGGGAAGAAAGATGTCAGCTAATCTTATCCATTCACGTACTTACCCGAGTAGCTCTATTCGGGGTTGCGTTGGCTCTTTCCGATTCCGAACTCTGCCAGGGACCCGCTATCCAATAATCCCCATAGACCTAATGCACCAAGCGGAAGAAATAGCGAAGGCAAATAAACGCCAAAGATACATAGGCCGGCCACCCAAGCCCAAAACTTGCGACGGCGTAGACCGTTGACAACGAACTCAATGCCGACAACAAGGGCCAAACAAAACAACAATCCAGCGACTGCAAGCGGCAGCCCAAGCCTTGTTAAATCGTCCAACATGAACAAAGGAAACATGAGCAAACCGACGATAACGTACAGCGCGGCACTGATGTGTAGGCAAGCCGTCGCTAATCCAATCCTATGTTGTTGCGCCACTGATTCTCCTTTGTCGAACGAGCGAACAAACCAAGCCGCGGTCTACATTCTAACCCTCTCAAAGTCGGCTGCCACCACCGCATTCGATACAAAGAAAACTTGGCCAACGGTAAAACAAGTGGCTCGCTTCTCAACAGTCCAAAAAGTTTCAAGCACCGAAGTGCCAACCAATCCAACTCATCAATTGTTTCGTTGACGGCTGGACCAAGATACTGCTACTGTCGCTTCCCGCCATGCGTAACGAATTCTGCACCAACAGTACGCACCAATCCAGGTCACCAATCCCTCCTACGAACGCTTTGCCGAACGGAAATATAGGTGTCGCTTCTGGGCAAGCGTCTTAAGCACCAACGGTGCGAACTTAGCCAGCCCAGGCACCGCCGGCACCGCCCTGGGTTAGTGACACAAAACGAGTCATACGGAAAAAAAAAGGGGTCAGGTACCAATTGCCGGAACGGCCCGAAGGGTGCTGCGCACAATTGGTACCCGACCCCTTTTTTCCGACCGACCCCTTTTTTCCGACCCCTTTTTTCGCTCTTTTTTTCGCTCGACCCCTTTTTTCGCTCACAGGAAAAACGTGCAAGTCGGGCTTGGATGCCTCGTTTTGTTCGTCCATAATTGTAGCAGATGGATTCTCTTGCCTCAAACGATTGGGTGTAGACATGCCGAAAACAGGAGACGATGCAAAATCGATTTACAATGCGGAATTGAAAGAATCGTTGGAACGTGATTTCGTAGGGCAATACGTCGCTATCGTCAGCGAAACTCGTCACCACTACGTTCGACCGACATTCTTGGCGGCTGCATTGGCAGCTCGTGAGTCTGAACCGGACTATGTTCCATTTGTGATTCGAATTGGTCATGACGCTGCATTCCATATCGGAGCAGTGTCAGCGTGAAAGCATGGGTCGACGAAGAATACCGAGCTATGGTAGAAGTGCACGTAGCCAATCACGCAAGGGCTCCGCGGCAGACCATTCATGCGTGGATTGATACTGCATTCGATGGGCATCTTGTAATGCCCAGGTCAGAAATCGAAAAATTGGGTCTTGGAATCCTTGCTGACACAGATGCAGTTCTAGCGGATGGCTCAACGGCACGATTGAGATGCTACTTTTGCGTCGTCGAATGGATGGATCAGCTCGTACCAGTTCAGGTTGTCGAAAACAGCGGGTACCTGCCCCTCATAGGAACCGCTTTGCTTTCGTTCGTGGATCTGCGGATCAACTACCGAACCAGAGTTTGCACTCTGTCTTAGGGACGAAAGAATCTATGTAAGTCCTGGGTATGGGGTGGGAGTCATTCGATTAAGATCTGGCGACTCAAACCCGTGATCTTGAGTTGCGGTGAGCAACTACTGTCACATTCATACCAACCCCAAACCCAAGGACCATCAACGATGAAAATTCTCGCACTAGATCTTGGCAAATTCAATACGATGTGTTGTTTTTTCGACACATTAACACGCAAGGATGACTTCCTGACCACTGCGACGGAACGAAACTACCTGGCGGTTGTCTTTACCAAACATCAGATCGATCTGGTGGTCATTGAAGCCTACGGACCGTCGGGCTGGATCCACGACCCGCGCACGGATAACTGAAGGAACGCAACCTGCACCAACCGGCGCACGAGAATGCAATGCGTTCAGACCTCGAATAGTCGCCTAATCAAACATCCTTGTCAGCAGCCGTCGTCAGCAGCAACCGCCCCTCTCCCTCGAATCGCACCAGCAAAGGCACCGCCAAAAAGCACCATCATGTAAAAAACAAAAAACTGCGACACCACACTTGCAAACCCAGGACTTCATAGTCGTTACGGATCACCAAGTCGCCGCGATGATCTTTCAATTGTCAAAACGCACCGCTCGCCGACGTTGGTACATCCGATAGTTATTTGCGATTCTGTATCGCGTTCAGGATCAGCTTATGACGTGACGCGACGAGCGACAAATCATCACCCACTTCGGAAACATTGTAGTCGATTGCAAGTGGATATGGTAAGACGTCGCGAGTCGCCAATTCGATGAGGGAGCGGCAAGCGATTTCTACAATCCCAGCGTAAATCGCCGCATACCTGTCGGGATCATTGGCAAGTGTATGCAATTGTCTGTTCTCTGAATCCCATTCGGTGCCAAGCTCGCTTTTGGTATCAATGAGTCCTGCTGGATACTCGTAGTCACCGCTGTTCCACCGATCTTCATAGTCAAAGTCATGAATAAAGTCCCGGTCACCAGATACGTTTGCACAAAGATCAAATTGTGGCGAGTTGTTTCCAAGTTCAAACACGTAGCCAATCGCGAGAAGTCTGCGATTCTTCAGTGATGCGACGAATCTACGGATCGCGGTTTCGCTTGATGTAATGAGCAACTCTTCGAGCCGAGTCCAATTGGGATTCATACTTTAAGCAAATAACGTCCAAGGTCACCCAGCGGCGATGAGTGACTCTCCATTTCAAAAAACGCACCCAATCGCCGCTTGGGTGTACCGACTTGTGTACGCCCGTCATGGGCATGAGTTTATGGGGTTTGAGTCCCCTGTGCGAGACTGGGATTCTCAAGGAGATCAGTATACCAAATGAAATCTCCGCTTGGCAAAGCACGAGGCGAAGGCAACTGCGCTGGAGCGATCTAGGGAGCAACAGCAAGACCAAGCTGGAAGAGATTCGCATCATCGTCTGGCTGGCGATTGGCTGGGTCTACAGGTTGGCCAGCCGTTACTCACGGCAACCGACTCCGATCAAGCGACCGACGTTGCGGTGCGCTGTCTTTGGCAACGCGATGCATGTCGTGCGAATCACCAACGACCCGATTTCCGTCCTTGGGGGGCAATACGATCTGGCGTACTTGGACAGCAGTTGACGATTTCGCCACGGAAGAAAACATGATTTGCGCTCGTCACCAACGATCGGTTCAAAACGCACTTGCTGTGCGACCGCTCCCGCTCCGCGCCGCGACGGAAAAATCTCTTGAAACTAATGAATCAACGCTTCAACCATTCGTCCGGTGGCACCTACCTCCCATCGCTTCCAAGCCATCCCACCGAAAACGAATCCTCGCAACGCTGGAATATCTTGCAGCTCGCTGCCGCAGCCGAATCAACCAGCGAAAGCAAAAACCAAGTCAACTTGGTTAAGCCACTCAATCTGCTTCCCCTATCATCACCCCGGGCTTCTTGAACAAAGGACTTGAACATCGGCTCGAAGACTCGCGATGTCAAATCCTTACTGGTTATTTGGTTTCCAGAGCGGCGAAATGTTCGTCGGCCCAACCATGTACATATTCGTGCAAAAACAAAAACTCGAAATCGCTCGGCGTGTAGTATGTCGTTCGATGCTTGTGCGAGTTATCAAAATATCCAAGCACTGGCCTGTACCGTTCCCCATCCTCCATCTGGTGGATGCCAGATCCGTCAAGCGCAGTGCAGTAAAGCCAAACAACATCCAGAATCGGTCGTCGACATTCGAGGTATTGCGTGTCTGAGACAGTATTTAACGCATGTCGCATCCGATCAAAAACGAACCCAACAAAAGTGGTCTCGAAGTCGTTCCAAGCAGGTGGATCCAATTCAACGGCGACAGTGGGGTCTGGAAGGCAAAGCGTATCATCTGGCAACCAGAATGAAACAATAGGATAAATGCTTGCGTCCGACAGTCGCATAGGCACCAACCCTTGAGAAATATTGAGTAGCTCGCCGGCGAGCAAATTACGATGTTTCTTTGTCACCTGTGGAAAATCACAAAGTGCTTCATCCACACCGGAATTTAACAGGTCTGCAAGCGTTATTACGTTCTGCAGATATACGGTCTGGTCGAGCGTGAGTTTCACGGCTCCTCCAAATAACGCCCCCATTCATCGAGTGGCGGCAAGTAAAGTTTCTAAAAGTCCGGGCGGCCGATCCGCCACTTCGATGCAATGGATTGTTCAAGTAAGCCGCTATCGCGGCGGGTGAAAGTTGTTGGAATCTTTGCAGGTACAGCGTTCGTGGTGAACGCTGAGTTGATTCACTTGCATACTTGCAAAGGTTCTCTACACATGTCTGATTGTAAACGAAAACCAACGCCCCGGTCCACATCCAAATTCTTTCGTCAAGAACTTTACCAGCGGATGAGCGACGATCTGCACCTTACTTGCAAAGCGTCCCGCACGCACAACGGCTACCTCCGCGCCGTCCGGCAGCTGGCTGAGTTCGCCAAGACGCAACCCGATCACGTCACCGAGGCCGCTTCCGCTCCGCGCCGCGACTGAGAAATCTCTGGATACTAGTGAGCCAACGCTTCAACCATTCGTCCGGTGGCACCTACCTCCCATCGCTTCCAAGCCATCCCACCGAAAACGAATCCTCGCAACGCTGGAATATCTTG
>JBEBGH010000614.1:0-1843 GCA_040081565.1 Pirellulaceae bacterium | reverse complement strand
CCTCAATCAAGCATACGTTTGTTGACAATTTAGAAAAAAGCTCGAAACCGTGCGGTGTTTTGCGGGTTGTTTGTAGTAACAACTCAACAATCAACTGCAACACAAGGACGGATTTCGAGTGAATACCAAGTTACGAAAACAATTGCGTCAACGCAAGCAAAAACTTGATCAGCGGATTGATAAATCGACAGGTTTCAGCGAGTCGAGAATTCGCGGCGGCAAGGTCAAGTACGAGCTGTCGGATAGACAACAGGCCGTTGCCAGTGGCGGGCTGGGGATGATCTTGCAGATGGTTAGCGAGTTAAAGCTTCGTCAACAGATCAATCGCGCCGTCCCGATCTTCAAATTCTACGCGCCTTATGACGAGACCGACCACATCCTCAACATCGCGTTGAATTTGCTCAGCGGCGGGACTTGCCTGGACCACCTGGAGTATCGCCGCACCGACGAAGCCTATCTCGACGCGCTGGGGTCACGGCGGATTCCCGATCCGACCACGGCAGGCGATTTCTGCCGCCGCTTTAGTGACGTGCAGATTCTGCAAGTCATGCAAGCCTTCAACAGGGTTCGTCAAACGGTCTGGCGTCAGCAACCCGATTCGTTCTTCGACCAAGCCACGATCGAAGCCGACGGCACGATGGTGGAGACTCGCGCAGAGAAGAAAGACGGCATCGGCATCAACCACCAAGGCCAGTGGGGTTACCATCCGCTCATCGTTTCTCTAGCCGAGACTCAAGAAGTGTTGTACTTACAGAATCGTTCAGGCAATCGTCCCAGCCATGAGAACGCGGCTTTCTTTTTTGACCTGGCGATCGAACAGTGTCGCAAGGCCGGTTTTCGCAAGATCGTGCTGCGTGGTGATACGGACTTCTCGCAAACGGAGTTTCTGGATCGCTGGAACGACGACCGAGTCGAGTTTGTATTCGGCTACGACGCCACGCCGAACCTGCAGGAGAAAGCCAATTCACTCGACAAAAACCAGTGGAAAACGCTTTCTCGCGATGCTTCAGAATCCAGCCAACCGCGATCCCGCCGCGAAAAATTCAAAGAGCAAATCGTCGTCGACAACAACTACAAGAATCTGGTGCTGGTGAAAGAAAGCTATGCGGAGTTCGCTTACCAGCCGACGAAGTGCTCGCGTCCGTACCGGATGGTTGTCGTTCGCAAGGAGATTGAATGCTCACGCGGACAGTTGCGATTGTTCGACGATGATCAAGTACGTTACTTCTTCTACATCACCAACGCACGGGCGAAAGACCTGCCCACCCGTGAAGTCATTCGCGGTGCGAACCAGCGCTGCAACCAAGAGAACACGATCAGTCAACTGAAGGCCAGTCACTGTTTGACGGCACCGCTGAGCGACTTGACGAGCAACTGGGCCTACATGGTCTTCGCGTCGCTGGCCTGGACGCTCAAGCAATGGAGCGGCTTGATGGTTCGTGTGCAAGGCAATCCAAACCAGCGGGCGAAACCGGGGCACCTTCGCAACTGGGTGATCCGGATGGAGTTCGCGACGTTTCTCAACTCGTTGATCCTGATCCCAGCCCAAGTGCTTCGCTCCTCGCGGCAGACAATATTCCGTTTGTTAAGCTATCGCCCAACTCTCGAAAACCTACTCCTCATCCACCAACACATCGCGCTGCCGCTACGACATTAGCGACGGCAATCCAGAAGCCGAAGTCCGGATGCTTCGGTACCCTAAAACGCCCAACCCAGAAAACAATCACCCATGCAAAAACCAAAACTCGAAATCACAACAGCGGCCACCCGCTCCGCTCACGCTGCGCACCCACAAAATCCAAAATCATCCCCAAAACCCGTCTCGGCGAACGCTTGATTGAGG
>JBEBGH010000613.1:0-1844 GCA_040081565.1 Pirellulaceae bacterium | reverse complement strand
CCGGCCCGTTGCCGTACCGTCCCGAAGGGGACTCTTGAAACCAACAGCCGAGGTGCCAGTCTCAAGTTAACCGTGGTCCGAAAAAACTGGGCAGGTCATACTGACTGTCTTATCACGCTCAGCCAACTTGATGAGGTGCAGCATGGGGGCCGGAGACAGGTCAGCGAACTTAACGCTCATTCAACGCTTAGCTCACAAATAAACCTCATTGGCCGCCAGAACAGCGACGAAGAGTTGCGTGCGTCAAGTTCAACAAAATGGTTTGCGGAATAGAGCGGCGCGCTGCCGCGAAGCGCCGATACGGCGGCGAGCCAATAGTCGCTTCAAACCGCCGCCAATTCTCAAAGAAACACATTGTTGGCATCCATGCCGACAATCTTTCCTAGAATTTTGGCCCTCGTAACTTAGAAAGGAAACTCACAGTCAAGTTCCTCGAAGTCTTGCCCCTTAGCATCCAGTCGGCACTTGGTTGCACTACAGTAGAAAATTTCGCGGCGACTGTGTAGCGTGTCGAGGACGCTAGTCTTTTCCGGGGGGCGGTTCAATGAACTACGAATTCAAGCGGTTTTCGCCGCAGTCTTTCGAGCGATTCGCCCAAAGCATGGCCTGTGCTCGTCTTGGCGCTGGCTGCCAAATCTTTGGTGCAGGGCGTGATGGTGCCCGAGAGGCAACCTACGAAGGCGAGTGCAAACCGGACGATGGGAGCCAGAAATGGTCCGGTTACGTGGTGCTTCAAGCGAAATATCTCTCTGCCCCCAAGAATGCAAAATCTGATCTCGATTGGCTAATAAGGGAAATTGATATCGAGCTAAAAAAATTCTTAGACAAACGTCGTAATTTGAGACGACCCGAATATTACATAGTTGTTACAAACGTAACATTGACCGCCGCGGCCGCCAACGAAAAAAACAAAGGTGGCGGCACACTCGACAAATTCCGAGATTACATGAGCACTTGGTTCGCATCGCTTCAACTAAAGGACTTTTACGTTTGGGACGCGAACGTACTTTCGCGTTTTCTGGACAATGAAGACGGAATTAGACGCACATTTTCGGCGTGGACCCTGCCAGGCGACGTTCTCAGTGCCGTCCTGTCGAAAATATGCCCACCAGAATTTCGCAATGTAGCTAATAGACTGGTCAAGGAGGAGTTGCGCGAAAACCGCAACATAAAAACACGGGATTCCGGACAATCGCACAATCGTTCGCTCTTTATCGATGAGGTCTTTGTAGATTTACCCTTGGAGCCGCACAGCTTTCTAACGAACTTCTCGTCACAGGATGCGGACGAAGATGATGATGACGGCCGGAGCCCTAACGACGCCGTCACAATTGGCGAAAAAACCGCACCCGCTACCGTAGAAGCCGCCGACGTCTACAGCGACGATGTCGATTTTGACATTGAGGTCGACGTCAACACAAATTGGAATGTTGTCAATTCATTGATGGTGAGGGCAGCAGACGTTCTTTCATCGTCTGCCGTTCACGAGACTAAACGCTACCCCCTTCCGAACAGGGTCGTAATCTTGGGTGGTCCGGGGCAGGGAAAATCAACAATCGGGCAGTTTCTCGCTCAACTGATGCGGGCTAGGTTTATCGAACCGGTTCAATCAATCGCCCCCGACTTGCACGAAATAGCGGTTCAGGTGATTACAAGAGCAAGACAAGAACAAATTTCTGTATCGGGGCCTTTGCGGTTCCCTATTCATATTGAGCTTCCCCTTTACGCGGATTTTTTAAGCAAGGTGACCTGAGCCCGAAGTTTCATCCAGCTGATGGTAGAGACCGTTCTGCATTTGAGCCTGATCGGCTCGGTGGTGCAACGGGACGGGGCGCGAAGCCCCC
>JBEBGH010000612.1:0-1848 GCA_040081565.1 Pirellulaceae bacterium | reverse complement strand
CGGTCCACCATTAGCGGACAAAGTGCAGCACGCGATTCACTTACTGACGTCGCCGAATTTCCTTAAAGAAAAGCTGGAAATGCGTTCCGACATCGCCAGCTTGACAGACGAAGGTGTCTCGCTGCTTAAGGCCTTCCAATTGGATGAACGCGAGCAAGTCGCGGCGGGTACGGATGAGTCCTTAAAACGATAAGGCCAACCGCCGCACAACCAAAATTTGCTAATCTCGCCCCGTCGACGTTTAGCACATCTGACCCTCTACTACTACGACGAGAACCTGAAAGACGGCGTTGGCTTTGTCGGAACGGGCCAGCTTGTCCCCCAAAGTTCGCTCGAAGCGCATTCCGCTCGACGTACCGGCAGACCGTGAGACGCCTTAGGATAATGCTGTCCTTTTTTGGTTTCGGCCACGAGGAAGGCCAAAAAAGCTAAATAAGTAGAATGTCCTCTTTTGGCTTTCCCGAGGAAGGCCAAAAAAGCTAAATAAGTAGAATGTCCCCTTTTGGCTTTCTCTGTAGGAGGCATCGTCGAGGTCCGAGTCGGAGGACTCCCCTTCGGCTTGGGAAGTCATGCTCAATGGGACCGGAAACTCGATGGTCGATTAGCCCAAGCAGTAATGTCGATCCAAGCGATCAAAGGTGTGGAAATCGGGATGGGTTTTGAGGCCGCGCGGCGGCGAGGCTCGCAAGTGCACGACCCCATCGGTTTCGATCCTGCCCAAAAGAACACTCCCTCGCTTGGCTATGTCCGCCCAACCAATAACGCTGGAGGACTGGAGGCCGGAATGACGAATGGACAACCCATCGTCGTACGAGCCGCGATGAAACCGATTAGCACGCTGCAAAATCCGCTCGATTCGATCGACATGGAAACCAAGGAACTGAGTCGGGCGAGTTACGAACGCAGCGACATTTGTGCCGTTCCTGCCGCCAGCGTGATTGTTGAAAATGTCGTCGCTTTCGAAATTGCCGCCGCCTTTTTGGAAAAATTCGGCGGCGACAGTATGACCGAGATTCAAGACCGCTATCAACGCTTCCTGGAATTGGCCCGCGCGCGATAGTTACTCCGAAGGATTAATTCACATGGCCCAACTCAGCGACAAACAACGACGCCTCGTCTGTCGGTTGCTGTTTTCGTTGGTTTGTCTGTTGCCAACCTGCCTTACGGCTTACCTTCTCACGCATCGGATGACGGCGAAAGATTGGGCCCGGATCATTAAAGCCGAAACGCGATTGGGCCTTCAATTCAACGAGATCGAGACTCCGACACCTTCGCGTCTCCGTCTTCAGAACGTCCGCTTCACCAATCCAGGGCTGGAGGAAATACCTGAAATTTCCTCGGTGGAAATCGCCTTCGCAGAAACCAATACGGTTCGAATTCCAGGTACGCTACGATTGCCTGCCTCAGCGTTGCGAGTATTTATCGATAGCCTTCGCCAACAGGTACTGCCCAAAACAAGAATTGAACAGATCTGGGAAATTCGGATCGACAAATTGGAAATCAGTGGAAATTCACCGGGGCAAACCTCGGAGTTCTTTGGCCCAGTGGTGATTGGCTTGGGCAGCGATTCCCAAGGCAAATTTATTTCGAACATGTCGCTAGGGTACGGCAAGAATAAGGGTCCATGTGAACTTGAATTGGCATGCGATCGGAGAACTGGACAAGAAGGTATTTACCTGCTGACTGGCGAAAACAGCATTCCCCTTTGGCTGATTAACGAGTGTCTGCCTGTTGATTGGCCGAAGGTGACGAGTGGCCGATTCGAAGGGGAAATTCAGATGAAGAGTCTACCTAACGGACTTGCGGGCAAACTCCGCGGCAAATTGAACGATTTGGACCTACTTGAAT
>JBEBGH010000274.1:0-7367 GCA_040081565.1 Pirellulaceae bacterium | reverse complement strand
GCCGGAGGCGGCACGAGCAATCGTGGGCGTGATGTTTGAGGCCAAGGGCAAGGCTTGGTTTGTCAAATTGAGCGGGCCACCTAACGGGATAAAAGATCAGATCGCAGACTTCGATCAGTTTCTATCGAGTCTCCAGTTGAAGTAAATTAGTAAGGAAAAAAGTGATGACAACTGCTGGTTCTTTTGACCGCGAATTGCGCGGTGCCGCCAGATCGACAACACAGGCAGTCACCATCCGCGGCGTGTTGCTCGGTGTGCTCGAACATCTGGGCTCGCTCAAGCTGACCGTCGGTTTGCTTGCCCTTGCCGTCTTCATCATTTGGGTCGCTAGTTTGCAACAAACTCGAACCGACATTTGGGCAGTGAAAGTTCAGCACTTTTCCAGTCCGGTTGTTTGCATTCCGTTCTCCATATTTTTTCCTCCCGCCTGGTTTCCACAACTTCAATCGCTGCAGGGCAACTGCTATTTGCCGAGTGGGATTACAGTTTTGATGGCGATGATCATCAATTTGCTGGCTGCGCACTTGGTCCGCATGAGAATTCAGGCAAGTGGAAGCCGTTTAATTGCCGGGCTAATAGTCGGCGCAATGGGATTTGCCGTCACTTGGGTGGTGGTGTTTAGCGCTCAAGACCCGGATGGATTTCAGGGAAGCACTTCGCCCGAATTTTTCCGTCGGTTGTGGTATGTGATCCATGCCACACTTCTGGGGGTTGGAATCGCCTCGGCAGTTGCCAGTTATCGAATGGCATCCGAACGAATGATGGGAAAAATAGCGATGGGCTTTTTTGCAGCTTTGATGCTGGCCGGGTTTGTTTTGTTGCTGGTCTTGGGCGAACGGGCCTTCATCGGCGATTCCGCAATGCGAATTCTGTGGCAGCTGATTCAAGGGACGATGGCCGCCTCAGTGATGATGATCGCCAGCATGCTCCTGTTCAAACGCAAGGGTGCTGTAGTGTTGATTCACATCGGTATTTTGATGCTGATGGTCAATGAAGTTTACGTTTCGCTGACGAATCATGAGCAACAGATGTACATTGCCGAGGGAGAAACCTCCTCGGTGGCAGTTGATATTCGATCGAGCGAAATGGTGGTGGTTGATTCGAGCGTTCCCGAAGATACGAAAGTCACCTCGATACCTTCGACGATGATGCAAAAGGGTGAATTGATCACCGATCCGTCTCTCCCATTTCATTTGAAATGCAGTCGTTTCTTCATCAATGCTGATCTCACTCGAATCGATGCCAGTTCAAAAGCGGAGAATAATGCCAACACGGGCGTGGGCAAGGTTTTCGAGGCGGTTGAGTTGCCGCCAACTCCAGCGATTGGCTCAGAGCGCAAGAACGACCGCCCAGCCGCCTATGTCGAGTTGTTCAAAAAAGGGACCGCTGAATCGCTGGGAAAATATTTGATCAGCATGCTGGCTTTTGACAACGAAGTCCTCGATTCGGTAACTGTAGACAGCAAGACTTATCAAATCGGCTTGCGGCATAAGACGACCGTTAAGCCCTACGAAGTTCAACTACTCGATGCTGAAAAAACAACCTACCCCGGCACGTCGATTGCCAAGTCATTTGCGTCCGACCTGTTGCTCACCGATCGCGACCGTGGCCTCATCGATTCCCCACAACGAGTGTGGATGAACAATCCGTTGCGTTACGGCAATGAGACTTTCTATCAATCCGGAATGGACGAGCTCAATGGCCGAGAATACACCGTGCTGCAAATCGTCAAGAACAGCGGTTGGATGATCCCCTATGTGGCCTGCATGTTCGTCGTCTTAGGATTAGTTGTCCAATTCGGTACGACGCTCGAAAAAATGGTTCAAACGAAGTCTGCCGCGGCAGAAGAAAAAGTTGAGCCGACGAACCGGCTCGTTCTTTATGGACTGGCTGCTGTCGTGGGACTAGCGTTGGTTCCCTACGCAGCCGGAGAGATTTACAAGGGCCTTCGCCCCAACGTGAAGTTCGCTGAGATGCGACTGGATAAGCTCGGGCGCGTCCCGTTGTTGTTTGAGGGTCGTTTACAACCCTTGGACTCGTTAGCGAGAAATACTGCCCGCCAATTATCCGGACGGGAAAGCGTGTTGATGCCTGACAAAACGAAGAGACCCGCGATTCGTTGGCTGGCGGATACAGTTTTTCGATATCCTGGTTGGGAAAAATATCGGGTTTTGCGGATTACCGATTTAAACGTATTGAATGAACTAGGGCTCACCCCTGCAAGTCCGTTCATGTATTCGTTTGAAGACTTTGGCAAAGATGTAACGATAGCGGGCAAAACTCGTCCGCGATTCGCCATTTTGGAAGAACAAGCAGAGAACGCGAAAAAGTTACCGGAAGAACAATTGTCGGTCGCCCAAAAGCGATTGATCGATTTGCGACAGAAAATCACGATGGTGAAGAATCTGCAAATTGCCCTCGGTGATCCCAAACATATAGAAGAACAAGAGGGCTTTTTGACTCGATTGCAAATGGGTGCCTTTCTCGCGACATCCAAAGAATTGCCCCAACTGATTTGTGTAAAACCTGAAACTGACGAATGGACCACCGTTGCGACGGCGAAAAACCGCCATTGGTTGGCAAAATACTCCAACAGTCTGGGAGCGACGACAGCTCAGCAGTTGGCCGAGGTCATTTTTGCCGACAAGATCTTGTTGGCACTGAAATCGGAAATGGCGAATCGCGAAACGATTCGGCTATTGCAAGAGGACCCGGAAATCCGTGGAGTGCTGGATCGTTTGCGCGACAAGCCAGACGGGGAACGCGATCTGGTTGCTGAATTGAAAAAAATGCCACCCGAAAAACTGGCGGCAATTTCTAAACAGGCAGAAGCCAACGTAGAGCCGCAAATCTTGCGGGACAGCGAACGTTACATTGCCGAGGTCCGCCAGCAAATCGAAGCGATTGGTTTTGATCCCAAGTTAACCAATGAACCAATTTCCGTTAGCGAAACCCCTATGGAGTTGGAAAAGTTTTATGTTGAGAAGAAGGCGGCGGATTTCAACTCGAGTCTCGACAGTTATTTAGCAAGTCTGAAGTCGTCTACTTGGCCATCGTACGGGATGTCGACGGAGATTCTGTACAACTATTTCTCGCCCTTCTATTGGTCCATGATTTTTTATCTGGTAGGTGGGGTTTTGGCGTCCGTTGCCTTTATTGGCTACCCGCGCGAAGTTGGGCGAGTCGCCATGTGGGTGTTGCTGGCGGGAATCTCCATTCAATTCTTCGGCATCATTCTGCGAGTCGTGATTTCCGGTCGCCCGCCGGTGACAACACTCTATTCTTCAGTCATTTTCATATCCGCCTGTTGCGTTGGGCTGTTATTGATTGTTGAAAGAATTACGCGAATCAATATCGGCAGTCTGCTGGCCGGAGCGGCTGGTTTTGGATTGCTCAATTGGGCGGCTTCGATGGCCGTTAAAGATGGCGACACGTTCACAGTTTTGGTTGCCGTGCTCGATACCCAGTTTTGGTTGTCGACCCATGTGATTTGTATTTCGCTCGGCTACGTCGCCACTATCGGTGCCGGCGCTGTTGGCGCGGCGGCTCTAGTCATCTGGTTAATCAGCTATTTGAGGGGTCGTACGGAATCGCAAGCGGCAACCATCAAGAAGATGAGCGATGTCGTTTACGGTGTTGCCTGCTTCGGTTTGTTGTTCAGTTTCTTTGGAACAGTACTCGGCGGATTGTGGGCCGATGATTCCTGGGGCCGGTTCTGGGGTTGGGATACGAAGGAAAACGGCGCTCTGATGATTGTGTTCTGGAATGCTGTGTTGCTGCATGCTCGCTGGGCCGGCATCATCCGAGCCAAGGGGATCGCTGCGATTTCGACGTTAGGAATTGCGATTACCTTCTGGTCCTGGCAAGGAGTTAATTTACTAGGCGTCGGTTTGCACAACTACGGGTTCAACGAAGAAGGTCTGCAGATTCTGTTTGCAGTAGTTGGAGCCTGCAGTTTGGTGGCTGCCATTGGGCTAATCCCCAATCCTCGGGTGAAGCGACTGGCTTAGCGGTCACGGTAGTCTACCGATTTGGCAAGAGTTCAGAAGCCACACGCCAATTGAACTTTTTTGGAAACAAGTCGGTAGTTGGGGCGAATGGGTTGGGGATGGAGCCCGATTGGGAGAAAGACGAGTCATGGAGATGCAGGTCGTCATAGACTTGCTGCGGAATGGATGATTGGTCAAGGAAAAAAAGCAGGAGTTCCGTTTGGAATTATTCCTGTCGCCGTTCCAGGAATTGCGGAGTAAATGTGTCATCAAATTGGGTTTCGTGTCTTAATTTCGCGGTTTTTCTTGTAAGCCTTATCAATTTCATGGACTTCGTAATCGCAAAAGGCCTTCATGAGAATGAATTTCCATTGTCGCTCGTCGGTTTCATTTTGTACTCCGCAATTGTCTCTGGTGTTGTAGTTGCCATCTACGCGGCCTATTTAAACATAAGACGTCGTGAATGGGTCTGGCTAATCCTAAATGTTTTCTATTCGTTTTGTTACTTCGGTCTAATCCTCAATGGGTTACGGGCCAAATTGTAATCGCATTTTTGGCTGAATTGTGACGGTAGAGATTTTGGCAACATAAGGTGCTGGCAACATAAGGTGCCAACCACGAATGGCAACATAAGGTGCCAGCCAACATAAGGTGCCAACATAAGGTGCCAGCCACGAATGGTACTCTTCGACCACGAGGCAGGCCCAAAAAGCTAAATAAGTAGAATGTCCCCTTTCGGTTTCCCCCTTTCGGTTTCCCAATCCTTTAACTTTTGGAATCTGTGGGGAGATTTGTGGGCGGAACAAATGCTCCAATTCTCCTCTCCAAGTGCGAGGCTGACTTTTTTTGACCTTCGCCGAATTTCCATCAACAGCAACGCCATACGAGATTACCTAACGGTCCAATCATTTAGCTCATTGAACGCCAACATATGTCCATTTGTGACCTCGTAAACCCAGAATTTTGCAACTAATTCAACGCTTTCGTTGAGAAAAAACGGGAAAAAATAGTCCCCTTTGTTTTGTCCGAATTGCCACAAATGAAGTCGAGCAATATCTGCATTTGTTGGAGCAAGGCCATTAGAAAGATGGAGTTCCGGTGCAGTACAACTGCCAGAAAAAGCAAATGGTAATGTGACATTTAGCGACGAAAGAACGAATGCCAAATCCGACGGCTGGTATTTTGGAGTGACGAAACATAGGTCGCCCTGAGGAATCGACTTTAAAGGAGATGGAAAGCCTTTGAGTGCATCATCGAATTTTCCCTCAGCAACCATTCGACAGAAATGACTTGCGGGTGAAATCAGATCGTTTTCTGAAAAATGCGAGCCCAAATGACAAGGAAACGTCGTTGGACCTTCGTTTTGCTCCCGCCACTCAGCATACGAATAAATTTTCGGCTCAAGTTCATGTCTTTTCTGGTTCGCTAGAAAAAGCGCTGCGAACTCTTTTGTGATTTGTGACGGATTTTTCAGGAGCTGCAACTGCCTTTTTATTTCGGCATCCAGGGGCCTTTGGACGAGCTGTACAACTTCGATTGAGTCTTCGCAAATCGCACAGATTGCTGGTCGCTCCCAAACGAATGCGGCAAAGCGATTTTCAAGTTGTCTTACAACAATTCTAAATGGAGAAAGTGGAGTCATTTTTTAGAACTTTGTGATTGTGCGTCCTAGAATATTCTTGAATTCAGTAGGCACGGTCAAACCTCTTTGCATCCCGCGTCTCGTGGTACCCTGCGCAATTTTTGAACGTATTGACTACGTGTAGGCAGTATGTTGGGTAGTGATCACCCAGGGCTGAACCGAGTGATGTGAAGGTAGTTTGAGCGATGACGTCGTGACCCAACGTGTAAACAACTCGTTTGATTTCCGTGTTGGTCAGAACAAGGGAATGCTTGCCAGAATATTCCACAATTCGGCCAACACCCGCACAAGAGCCCAAAATCCCTATAGTCACGATTCGACCAAAAATGCGAACACTATTCGGCCCGTAACAGTTCTCAATTTGTTCAACTCTGAACGACAAAGCCAAAAATGCCAACTAGGCTTCCGGCATTCGTAAGCCCCAACGCCAACCGGGGCAGAACACACCCAGTTAATTCGGTACCAGTTGGCAATTCGCCAGACTCAGCTGCCCAAAGTGCCTTTCGGTCGCCTATTCGGACAAATGACGTATGACAGAAGTCAGAACTTGAATTGAACCAATCAATCGTTCGTTGCCAATTCTTTAGGTACAGGTCGCGTTTGTGCGCGTCGGAAGAAACCCATTTGAGAACTTCATTCCACCAAGTCCCAGATTGTTTTAGCGGCTCGACGGTAATCGAAGCAAGCGGAAAAATTGTGCCACCAAAACGCTCTCGAATGAGTGATTCTGTTATCTCTTGAGGCACTGCCGAGTCGTCTTCGGCACAGACAAAAAAAGGCGAAAATGAATCCATTGACTGAGATCCCATCCCGACTGCAATTTCGCCTATCATTTCTCGAGCAATATTTGCCAACGTCTTGCAAAGATCCAGTTCTTTAGCATCCACGCTTCTTGTAATCGAATCGTCGCTTCGAGTAATCATTCCACTTTCATAGACCACCAATTTACGAGAAAGAATGTTGTTGGGCCATTCTGCCTGGTCAGTCCCAATACCATATGATTCCATGCATTCCTTAAATATCTTCACGCGATCTGGATCGACTTTGTCAACCATTGAAAACACTCTAGGCACTGTCTCGTAAATGTCGTTTGATCATTTTTCGGATCGCGGCGATCCAAACAAAGGTGATGTAAGACGAAACCAACTTATCATATCGAGTGGCGATTCGTCTGGGTTCTTTGAGCCAGCCGATGGTTCTTTCCACGATGTTTCGGCGGCGATAGGTTTGCCGGTCAAATAGTGGATCAGGCTTTTCGGGTGCTCGCTTTGGGATGACATCGGAGACTCCTAAATTTTGTATTCGGGTTCGAATTTCCCGTGAACCGTATCCTTTGTCACCCACGATGAATTTCGGACGAGACCTTCGTCGGTGGAGGCTGAGTTCACATCGTGCCAGCAAATTGTTGAATTCGGTTGACTCGTGACGTCGGAAAAATCAATGGGGTCAGGACGGCTCTGTAGAAAACTGAAGGAAATGGCGAACCGTTTGAAATTATAAGTCGTAGTGGTTGGCCGTGAGTACCACGAGCAAATCACCGAGAGATGTGTTAACGGAGGCCTGGAGCGTTGCGGGGCAGGTTTTTCCCAAGTATTCACACAAGAACAGTCCGAAAAAGTTTACGCAGAAAGCCAAAAGAGAAAGCCAAAAGGGGACATTCTACTTATTTAGCTTTTTTGGCCTTCCTCGTGGCCGAAACCAAAAAAGGACAGCATTATTCTAAGGCGTCTCACGGT
>JBEBGH010000027.1:0-25917 GCA_040081565.1 Pirellulaceae bacterium | reverse complement strand
TGCGGATGGCAACTGGCAGTTCATCCAAGACTTTGTTGGTTACGGCCATTTCCGCTTGCAACATGCGGACTTCGGCACGCTGCGACATCCACTCGGCCCGGACCCGTAAATATTGATCCAGCGAGGAATTGTCTTGAACAAAATCCCGCATCGTTCTTTCGTTGCCTTCGGACTTGGTCATCCGCGCTTCGACCAAAGTGATTCGTTCCTTGATCACCGACCAGCGTTGTTTCGCAACATCCAATCGCATCTGCAATTCGTCAGGGTCGCCGTTGCTCAAGTTTTTCAAGTCGGAAAGTGTGGCGAGGTTCCGACCGTAACCGTCGGCGAACTTACGGTACTGCAAGGCCTGTTCGAGGAACTGTCGGGTTTGATTGAGGGATTCGAGTCGGGATGAAATTTCGGGTGAGGACGCGGAAGTGTTTTCCTCGCGTATCTGGTTGTTAACGGCGTTGAGTAGTTCAAGATCGCTCGCAGCCTCGAGAGCGCGGAAATCGACCGCTTTGAAACTCAACTGCAATGGGCTGGGTTGTTGCGGCTGTACTGCGGAGGAGTTTCCAAATGTGCCCGGATATTGGTTCGGCGATTCTTGCGCGAGGGCGACCTTGCCAATAATGGCCCCAAGCAAAACCAGTATTGAAATCCACAAAAAACCCTTTGGCACCATCTTCGACTCCATTCGTTCGGCCCCGCGCGCACCATGGCGTCGTGCCGCGCGCAATCCGGGGTGGCGAACAATAACGTCCCCACCCAATTGACTCAACCTCAGCACTGCTAGCGGATTGCTACCGACAGTGCATCCCTACGGGACGCCCAACGCGACGGTGCGTGCGGAAGTGGTGCCGATGTGAGTCCCGACGGGATACGGAAGGATAGTGATACGACATGACTGAATCTAATAACTTGAGTCGTAAATTGACGGTCTCCCATTTGGATTCTTGTCCCGTAGGGACAACCTGTCGGTAGAAAAATCCTGGAACAACTATTTGTCCCGTAGGGACAACCTGTCGGTAGATTTGGCACCCAAAAACCAATTTATCTCCTTGGGACGGCCTGGCGGCCTTCTTTGCTGAATTCTGGCAACGATCACTGTTCCGGACCCATGATTTGGCACCATCATGTTCCTTCACGGTAGAATGGTGAAAAACCTTCCGACACTTACGAGTCGCATATGCCCGAGACGTTACCCGAAGCACCACCTGAACCGAAGCGACAGGAGCCGGCACCGAAGCCCCAGGAAACACCCCGTCGGGAGCCCGCGCCCAAACCATCGCCGTTTGATCCCAATTGGCCCGATTCGCGCCCGTTGCCGCAACCCAAAGCACGATCCATCGCCAATACCCTTCCAAATCCTGATGGCGAATTCGATGACTGAGTCGTTTTCATTTGACGCGGACGATAGTCCCGCCGCCATGCAACTCAGGAAACGATTCATCATGAATCTCTTGATCCAAGGTGCCGCGGCTCACACCTATGTGACGGCCCATCGCTTGGTTCACGATGAACTCGAATTGCTCTCACCGGGAATCACGAAGCTTTACGACAAACTTGCGGCGAATCTGCACTTGACTCAGTGGCAAGGTGATTTGTTTTTCTTCTTGGGCAGCTCGAAGAAATTTTGGCGAACGATTGACCGACCCGAACACCCTTTTTCTCGCCAACCAATCTTCCGAAAGTACGGCAAGCTCCTGTCCGACGCCGCTCGCAAAAACATCATCGCCCGCTCGCGGGAAGTAAGAACGACCACCTGGCCCGGATTGCATTATGCGAACACGTATATCCTGCTGATTCGTACGATGATGCGTGAAGCGAAAATGACTCATGCCCTGGAGGACCTTTGCGTCCAAGCGACCACCAAGATTTGGGGGATTGAGCGCGAGCGACTGCGCGGACGATTAACAACTGAAGTTGCCTTCGGCGTTCTGCAGACACCTCGAACACGCGTCGGAAAGCTGCTGCGAAACGCGGCGATCGGTTATGGAGGAGTGATTCAGGAAGGCGGTCGTTTGCAAGTCGAAGCGCGAGCCTGGGTGTTTCCTCTTTTGGCACACGAGTTGACGAAAGGGACTGCCGAACTGGTTTGTTTGCATGGTCTCAATCATCTGAATGATACGACTTATGCCATGGTGACCGACGAAGCCGATCAGCTTGAATTGGAAATTTGGATGATCCAAGCGGGCGGAGAATTGTGGCGTCGATTCTTGTCAGCGATTCCTCGCGATATCGAGCATGATCATTTGCTGGCCCAGTCGCTAATGCAGGTTGCGCGGCTGTAGCCAGAGACGTTGGAACAACTCGTGGCCGATTTGATCGAGCACCCCCTCACCGCGCGGGCAACCCTCGCGGACCTGCTCGAAATGGTTTAGCGTTTCGACCGACAGGTCATCCCTACGGGACGAATTTTTTTCGCGATTGCGTGTTGCTACCGACAGCGCGTCCCTACGCGACGCCGAAATCAATGTCCACCAAGCAATACCAGCACGAAGCGCAAGAGCGCAAGCGAGTGAGTCAGGAAACTAAAACTGTTGGCAGGTTCCACGCCTCGAATTTGAATTTGTCCCGTTAGGGACAATCTGTCGGTAGAAAAATCCACCAAACAATTATTTGTCCCGTAGGGACAACCTGTCGGTAATCTCGCAGGAACGCACTGTCGGTAGAACACATTACGAACAACAAAAATGCCGTTCCAATGAATCGCAAACTAAATCACCTTATTGGTTCGGTGCCGAAAATTGGGCGGCGGCGCGGATGGGGAGTAGGTCGATGAGCCAAGCGCTACGCCCATGTGTGGCGATCACGGCCACGTGCTCCTTGTTGTTGAACGCGATGTCATGCACATAGGCAGTCGGTAAACCACTGCCCAACACTGACCATTTCTGCCCGCCGTCCAGCGAGCAGTAAACGCCACAATCGGTCCCTGCGTACAAAATATCGGGATTGACCGGATCCTGCTTGATCACGTTCGCGATGCTGTGCGGCAAGTTGTTGGTGATGCTTTGCCAACTCTTCCCGTGGTCCGAAGACTTGAACAAGTAACACTTGAAATCGTTGATTCGTTTGCCGTTGACGGCGATATAAACCGTCCCTTCGTTTTGCCGACAAGCCTCAATGCTGGCGATAAAGCAATCTTTCGGAAGTCCTTCGGAAACTTTTGTCCAAGTCGCTCCTTCGTCCTGAGTGACTTGCACATTGCCGTCGTCCGTGCCCGCATAGATCAGGCCTTTCTTAAGCGGCGATTCCGCCAGGCTAAACATCGTGGAATAGGCGATGTTCCCTTGCTTCGTTGGATCGAAATTCGTCAGGTCGGGGCTGATTCGTTTCCAGGAGTCGCCACGATCGTTCGTGAGGAACACAAATTGTGCACCGTACAAAAGTCGTTTCGGATCGTGAGGTGAAATGATAATCGGCGATACCCATTGGGCCCGACGTTGGTCGGTACCGAAGTCGGGCGCAATGTCTTTCCGACGTTTGCGTCGATCGGTTTCCTTGGCGTCCATACGGATCGGTCCTGTCCCATATCGATTCACGGCATAAACCGTGCTCGGGTCAGTTGGATCGACAGCTTGACGACCCGATTCGTCGCCGTAGCCGCCTTCCCAGTCCGTGAACTTGACGGCGTTTCGCCCGCCGGTGAGATCGATTTCGCCGCGCCAGCCCATATTGTCCTGAATGCAGGTATAAGCCATGAACTTGCCTTCCTCCTGGCTGACCGCCACGTTGTACATGTGGGCGATCGGCAAGTTCTTTGGATTCTCAAAAGTCTTCAGCCCGTCATGGGAAAACATGAAGCCGCCGTCGTTGCCCACCAGAATATGATTGGAATCCTTGGGATTGAACCACAATGCGTGATAATCGGCATGATTGCCTTTCACATTCGCGAAGGTCTTGCCGCCGTCCTCGCTGCGCATCATGTTGACGCCCAAGACGTAGACGATGTCGGCGTTGTTGGGATCGACACGAACTTGACCAAAGACCCAACCGTACGACGCGTAGATGCTGCCGATCTTGGGCGAGCCTTCGCAACGGACCCACGTCGCGCCGGAATCGTCCGAACGATACAGATCGGCACCGACAACGTTACGTTGGCGTTCTTCTCCCGACGATTTGGCCAAATTATTCACGAGCGCGTAAACCACGTTGGGTTTGGTCCGACAGACGTCGAGACCTATCCGTTCACAATCGGCCAGATTTGGCAATCCTTTGTTGATCAAATTCCAAGTCGTTCCACCATCGGTCGACTTCCACAGGGCACATTGCGAACCGGGTTTCGGATCGTTCCAGCGATAGCGCAAGCGTTCGGCAGTCGCCAAGTACAGCACGTCGGGATTTGCGGGATCCATTACCAGATCAATTGCGCCGGTAGTGTTGTCCTTATAAAAGATATGCTGCCAAGTCTTGCCGCCATCGGTCGTCTTGAAGACTCCGCGTTCACGATTGTAAGTGTACTCGTGCCCGGGAGCGGCGACGTAAACGACATCCGAGTTTTGCGGATGGACAATGACGCGAGCAATGTGCTGCGTGTCGCCCAATCCCATGTATTCAAATTTCTCGCCGCCATCGGTTGACTTGAAGATACCGAGACCGGCCATCGAACTGCGGAAGATGTTCGCCTCGCCAGTGCCGACCCAAACCGTTTTCGGATTGTTCGGATCGATCGCCAGATCGCCAATCGAGATCGTGGGATATCGGTCGAACAGCGGCGTCCAGGATTTGCCTTCGTCGGTCGTTTTGAAAACGCCACCGGAGGCGCTCGCCACGTAGTAAGTTGTGGGCTCAGAGGGGTGCACATCAACGTCGGTGATGCGTCCTGTCATCTTGACTGGGCCCACAAACTGCCAAAGCAATTTGTTGAACTCGGATTGCTGTTGCATTTCCTGATGGACTCGAAACGACTCCATCCGCGCGCGGACTTCGTCCGAATCAACAACCGCTTGGCCGAACAACTGCGTTTGGCAAAAGAAAAACGCCGGGACCAAACTTGTCACGAACATCCACCATCGCACTTGCGCTAATCCCAATCGAGCCATCGATTCTCTCTCCCAAGGAATACTGAACCATCGTCATTGTCAGGCACATTGCCGCCATTACAGTTTAGTTCCTTAGACTCTGCGTTGCCACAAAATGGTCTCAGCAAAAATCTGGGAAATAAAATTGCCAAGCGAACTAAAAGACCAAATCCGGTTCCAAATCATCGGGAGTAAAGTGTTTTGTGATTTCTTCAATAGTTTGCGCGTCGGTCAGATTTGCGAGATTCGGGATTTGGAAATGAGAAGTTCCGGAAACCGCCTCAGTAGTCAATAATTTTTGTGACAATAAACGAACGCTTTCAACTCTTTGATCAACTTTCCAAAAACTGATTCGATCACCTTCTGTACTAATCTCAAATTGCTGAAATTCGTTGTCTGCATTTACAAAGCGAACGTGATCTACATATTTTATCCACGCAACTGTTGATTTTGGGGCATACCCTCCGTCGGAACTTTTGACAATTTGATAATACTTGCCTGAAGGAAGAGTGACGATCCAGCCTACATAGATGTCAACACTTCCTATTAAAGTCGGAGGAGGTTGCGTGAAATACTTGGCAATGTTGGTCGCAATCAAAGCAATAATGACGAGTGCAACGCCCAGCATGAGTACATAAAACAGCGAACGGCGGCGTGGTGGCGTTCGCGGCGTCACCAACGTTTCTTCAAAATCGAATTCGGAGTCGCTTTGCTCTTTCACTGACGGACTCTTGATTAGACAAATATCTTAGATTCAATCGCAGCAAAATTACGGATCCTGGATTGCTCGACCACCAATGACAAATAGCAGCCCAACGACACCGACTCGCTCAAAAGTCTTCGAATTTATTTCTCTCATCTCTCTGCCCAACTGTTTACGCCCGCATGAGTGCATTCAGCATAAACGACCCGAATATCGAAATCACCAACACGACAGAACCGTATGCCAGGGTCCGTTTTCGGCAACCGCTCGCAAGCCAAACCCCGATGGCGAGCATCAACGATGTGACTCCAACATTGATCCACATTCCCTCTGCAAAATGAAAGCGAACCAAAACGTTCAGCCAAATCGTCACAAACATCGATGGTAAAGCGGGTAGCCCTGCCAGTAGGCCGGCACTACCATCTGACAGGTTCGCCGAGCGAATCACCCACAGGAATGGCGCAAACTGCAGGCTAAAAATCATGGCGATCCACCAACGCGCCGGTTGATTTCGTATCGCAACCCAAATCGCCCAAGCGATTGTCATTCCAAACACGATCCAGGCCGATGCCATTGGCGACAGTCCGCGACCAAGCGCCAACAACACCGCTACAATCGCAACCAATCTCAACAGATGACGCAGGTTGATTTTCTGCAGGCCGCCAGTCCCGCGCTCGGCTTGCCCAATTGACCCCTTGTCCGAACGACCGATGAAATGAAGCCACAACAGTCCCAAGTTCAAACACAGGCAGGCGGCCAAAATCGCCAGTCCGAACCAGAGAACGGCGCTTCCCAAACGACTCTGCTCTGACTCGCTCCACTCATAAAATTCTGGAATAAACCAACCGACAATCACGGATGCGACAACCATCGCAATCCCCGCCCATCGCAACCGTGGATCTGTAGCTAACATCGAACATCCCGATTGGTTGCTCATTCGACGCCACCCTCGGTAGCTAATCGTCTACGGCGACGCCGAGCTGCAACACTTAAGGACAAAAACAAAACCGCAATCAGTGTCAGAATCAATAGCGGATAGGAAATCGCAAACATCTTGGTTGTCAGTTGAATTGAAAAAAGACGATCAGGATCGGTCGGGTACTGTCCATTTGTCCCCACGAACTCGTAGACGATCATGTTCCCAAATGTGTACACATGTCTGATTGAAAACAATATTGCGGGAAGAAATCCGGAAAAAACAGCAATACCGCCGGCAATCGCCAAGCTCTTGGGACCGACATCCCATATTTGAAGTTGTCTGGCCCATTGCAACCATAAGTGTCCAAAGAACGTGAGGACTCCCAATAATGCGCCCATCGGAACTGCAGTGTAGTTTCGATACAGTACTGCGTGTTCCATCCATTTGCGATGAGGCGAACTGCCTTTGACTCGGCCCAAAGTTTCTGGAGGGGATACCAGCCACGTAATGGCCAAAAAGGTGAGGGGGAAAATCCCAATCCCCAACATGGTAAAGCAGACCACCAATTTCCATTTGGTAAAATCCATCAGAAAATAGGCCGCCAAAAAACATGTAATGACCACCAATACACTTAATAATGGCAACAGCCTGCTCAACGCAATCGCAGCAGAGATCAACGCTACGAACCCCAGAAACTGTTTCAACGAAAAAGACATCTCTTGTCCCCAAGTGAGTTGCCTAGCCGATTAAAGCCTAACCTAGGATCTGAGGTCCGCACACCAAGTAGTATTCTCGGTCGCAAAACAAACGCGGTTTTCTGGACAATTTTCGCAGTTGAAAAACAAAAAAACCCGCGAACTTTTGTTCACGGGTTTCTATTTAATAGCGGTGAAAGGAGTCGAACCTTCACATCCGTTAGGATACTTGATTTTGAATCAAGCGCGTCTGCCATTCCGCCACACCGCCATTCTTTTGACAGGTCAGTATTTTAGTCAAACATGGGCTCAACGTTCAAGGGTAGGAGCAAAATCGATGCACCTTGGCGATCAACATCGCCCATGTCCACTCCTGACAAATACATCCCCCTCCTGGTTCAGTCCGCTTCGGTCAAGTGTCCTTCAGCGTCGCGGCCAAAGGTAATTTCAGAACGCGACGTGCCGATAACGCTGCGGCGACCAATCCGATAGCGACCACCAAAAGCAAGATCCCGATCAAACTCAGGACGGGCAACGAAGCACTACCGGTCAACCAATGCGGAACCGTCGCTGCGAGAGCCGCGAGAACACCCACCGCCAATCCAGTCGCCAGCAACACCATCTGTTCACCAAACAGCAACTGTGTCAGCCGCCGCGGGCTAAAGCCGATGGCCTGCATCAGCGCCAATTCCTTCCGCCGTTCTAAAATGTTCCGCAACTGGACGGCAGCCAGACCAAACGTTCCGAGGAGCAACCCCAGTCCGCCCAGTGACTGAAACGCGTTGAGGTAAGTGTTTTGCACGGCCGCGAATTGAGTCAGCACATCGCGACTGCGGGTGACGTCGAAACCGAAATCGCCAAGACGATTTTCCAAATCGAGAATCGCTTCCTCTGCTTCCCCATTAGCCGGTCCGCTGATCAAAAATTCCCGATAGCCGCCCAGGCCTGGAAACGTTTTCACAAAATCATTTTCGCCCACCAACACGCTACCTTGGAAAATACTGTTTTCCAGAAAGCCCACGACGCGAAAGGTGACTTGTTCGCCGGAATCGTAACGGACCGTGAACTCTGTTCCAGTAGAGTAAATCTTCAGGCTATACATGGCCGTATTCTTGTCGAGGACCGCCGGGATCGCTTGGCGGTCAGAGTCTTTTCGCTCGAGCATTCGCCACGGGTTTTGCCGTTCGGCATCGTTTTCTACTTTTTGTCCGGACCACAGGAAATTAACTTGCGATTCCGAGTCGAAGCGGTCGATCCAAGCCTGCGGAATTCCCAATACACGCGGTTGAGTCGATTGGTACAGGTTGTTGCAGCTCGCGTCTTGACCCGGTTTAAGCCGTAAAGAAAAAACCTCACTACCTGGCGGCAAAGTTTTGTCGGCTAACAAATCACGTTGGCCCTCGGCGCTATTCAGGTCTTTGAGAATGGGGACGCTGCTGCGAGCAATCCAGGCGGCCCCGCCGGTCGACCGTTCTGTAGGTTGCAAACGAAAGGAACTGATCGCGACGATCAAAAACGTAGCCACACTGACTAATCCAACGATCAAAATACTGCGGACAGGATTGCGGCGAAGATTTTCGAGTGACATGCGGCCGATGCCCAACGTCGTTGCGGTCGGCTTTGACTTGCGATCGCGCAAAGCGCGAAAGAGCAACAGCCACAGCGAAACCAGAACGAGAAAACCGCCGCCCATGAACGCTCCAGCTTGTGCTTCGCCCCCCAACTGAGTCGCGGCAATGGCTAATACAGTTGCGCCAGCCAACGCCGCAAAACCGAGCCACCCCAACCAACGACTGCGGCGAGTAACGCGAGCCGTTGTTCGATTCAGTCGCGCTACTCCGGCCAGCAAATCGCGCGGCGACTCACGTACGAAGCGCCGCACGGACCAGCCGATCGTCAGCATACTCGTGAACAGCCCGCAGACCAAACCAATCGGCAAACTGATCGGATCGACGTGCAAGTTCAAGAAAGGAGTCGCGATCGCACCGACCCAGAGAGTTTTCAGCGCGTAGATCACGCCGGCTCCGTACAAGACGCCGAGCCCAACGCCAACGAATCCACCCAATAGGCAAACCAGCAACGCCTCGCCCAGCCACATCTTCATCATTTTCCCGCCGGGAAATCCAATGGCTGACAAAAGTCCCAGTTGCTCAACGCGCTGTTCAATTCCCAATCGAAACAAAACGCTTACCAGCAACAACGCCGACGCGATGATGAACAGGCTCAGCGCCAAGAACAAGGCATCGAATGGCGTTGTTCCCGATGAAGCCTTAAGCCCCGTGCGTTTGACCGGTACCAAATCCAAACCGAATTGGCTCGGATTGGCACGCCATAGGTCAACCAAAACGTTTTCTACTTCTTCGACAGTTACTGATGGCTTCAATCGAAAACCGGTCTCCCATCCGAATCGACTGTTCCAGAGTTTTTTCCCGGTGGCCAGATTCACAAATCCCTTGGGGGTCGTGCGATAAGAATTCCAATAGTCGTCGTCCTGGGCCCGGATGGGGTATTCCAACTTGAACGGCAAATCCCAATTCTCAATCGAATCGCTATCGGAAAGCCCCGGAACTTCGGGAGTCAATTGCGGATCGTTGGCAATGGTGGGTGGCGAATCATAGACAGCGGGAATCAACTCGCGGCGACGAATTGCAAACGGTTCGCTGGGCACCGTGAGCTGGGCGATGTCCGCCAATTTCAAACGGGCCGTTTGAACTCGTTGAATTCCATGGGTCGATTCCGGTTCAAAAAATTCCAGCTCTAACACATCGCCGACTTTTGCTCCCAAATCGTTGGCCGCCCACTCGTTGAGTACGATTTCGTCATCTTGCGGAGCCTTGATCGGCGATTGAGTTAACGCCGAGATCGGCTGGAATGCATCACCAATTTGAATCGCGGTGACCATCGAGTAGGGAATGGCTGGTCGTGCGTCGTCGCCCTCGGCCTTTCTCATTCGGTTGACGAGATAAGTCGACATGGGATCGGCATTGGACAGGCGAGTACGTAGCGCCGCGGCTTGTTCGGGTGAAAAGACTAAACGGGAGGTCGCGAGGCTGACGTATTCGTGGGCAACGACTTGCGATGGCTCTTTTCCAGAAGCCAACTTGATTCTGTTCACAGCGACGCCCAAATCGAAAGTCGCGGGCGTGAGCGAATTCAAAAGTTCCCGCGACGTTGTCTCGCTCGGCGGTCGCAGCGGGTCCTTTCCGGCCAAGAAAATTGCGTTGATCACCTCGGGGTTTTTGGCGAGTAATGCGTTGTTGCGCGACAGAGTCCCCTGTAACACCTTTAGCGAAACAAAAACGTTACGAGGCAACTGCTGGGAGGGCTCAACGGCGAAACGCCCGAGCTGCTGGTTCTCCAGAATCCCAGTCACTCGCAGATCGACCAGCCGATCCACCAGGTCGTCTTTTTCGCCCAAAGCACTTTCGCTGGGCATGGCCGTCGGCTTGGGAATACGGAGCGTTATTAGAGCGGTTCCGCCTTCGACATCCGCATCGCCGATTCCCAATTCGTCAGCGAGTGCGCGGTTGATGACAACTTGGTCCTCAACGACTCGAGCATTGTAGTCTTTTCCATCGACCGCGGTTTGAATCCCCCACAGCGAATCGTCCAACCCCAAAACATTGACGTTAGAACTGCGCTGCAGCCGATCCCTCTGTTTCGTTTCGGCAGTTCCAGTCGGGAAGAAAATCACAGGCGCGGCGGCGCGATAGTTTTTCTGAAACGCCTCTGACGCCCGGACTTTTTCCACGAGCTGTTGGCTGAAGAAATGGTCACCGACGAGAATCTCGTCGACACCAGCTAAGCGGTCCAAAGTCAACTCGCGCAGACTGCCACGCATGCTGCTGCCAACAACCAGTGCTCCAACCAAAACCGCAGTTGCCGCGGCCACTGCCATCGCCAATGCCAGATTTGGTCGCAAATAATGGAGAAAGCTGCGCCAGGCATAGCCTTTCGTTGAGAGCGTCATGGCTGGAATTCCAAACGGCCCCGCTTCAATTCAGCCCGTCGCTGGAAATTTTCAGCAAGCGCTTGGCTGTGGGTCACGCAGATCAACGTGGCTCCGGAGTCTCGCTGAATCTCAAGCAACAATTTTCCAATGGATTCCGCGTTGGCTTGATCGAGACTTCCCGTCGGCTCGTCGGCGAGCAATAACACCGGTTCGCAGATCAAGGCCCGGGCCACGGCGACGCGCTGCCGCTCTCCGCCCGACAGTTCCGAGGGCAAATGTTCGGCCCGCTCCGCAAGACCCACTTTAGCCAGTAACATCCGCGCGCGGTCGGCATTGCCAAGTGTGATGGATCCGGCAGCAAGAACTGGCAACAGGACATTTTCCAGCGCCGACAATTGCGGCAACAAATGATGCTCTTGGAAAACGAAGCCGATTTTCCGATTGCGAAAACGCGATAACTCTTGGGCCGACAACTCAAACGGCTTGATGCCCTCGAGTTGGACCGAGCCGCTGGTGGGCGAGTCCAACGTCCCCACGATTTGAAGCAAAGTACTTTTGCCGCTTCCGCTGGGGCCAACGATTGCCAGATTTTGCCCGTCGTCCAGTTGCAAATTGACGTCTTCGAGGATCGACAATTCTCCCGCCGCAGTGGGAAATTTCTTCGCAAGGTTTGTAACCTGCAGTCGACTCATCCACGCTTCCTTCCTGAAACAAACTTTGCTTGCGTCTGCCGCCGAATCGTTTAACTGCGTGTCAATTCAATCAAGGACAAACAACCCAAACCGTAAAAAGTGTATTCGACATCATGGGCTTCGTCCCAAATGGCAGCTTGGAAACCACCTGACGGCAATTGTAACGAATTAACGAAGCGCTCGAAGGCAGCGAGGTCGATTTCCTGAATCGCATTCAAATCGATTAAGGTCAATCCGCCGGTGAAGGAACTCAGGAGATCGGCGATCGGGATTCGCGAGTTGGCCCGCAAGCCGCCTTCGTCCGTCTGCATGTCGCAAAGAAAATCGATGGTCGGCTCAACGACATCGGGGGACAAGGCGTCGAGAATCTTGAGCGACGCTACGGCTGCCGCAGTTGGATTCGTTCCTGCACGTTTGCTAACGCGGATTTCGCGCCAACCGCCCTCCGGATCAAATTGTTGCTCGAGAAAACGGACGATTCCCTCGTGATCCGGAATCGGCAATTGCATTAATTCAAACACGAGCATGATCAGAAAGGTGTTGTAAGTGCTGCCCGCGACACCTTCATTGGCTTTGGCGAATCCCCCATCCGGTCGCCGCAAGGAATTGAGCAACTGCTCTACCCGCTGCGGCCAGTTCGGTTCCATGGTTTCGAGGATGTCGATTCCTGCGGATGCGCTCAACAGGTTCGCAGCATAGAACAGGGAGAAGAAGTCGACCATCGACTGTTGGCGGCGAATTTCCTGTTTGAGAAACTCGGCGGCGCGTTCGGCCGGTTCGCCGTAAAGTTCTCCGAGAATGGACAAGGCCCGCAAACCAAAGGCCGTGTAGTACAAGTCGCTGTCGCCCATCCGCCCGGCAAATCCGCCATCGGGTCGCTGAGCCTTCAGCAGATAATCGCGGTGACGCTTTCTGATCGCCTCGTCAACACGCCCAAGCCCTTCCGCCAAACGAACCGTGAGTTGCTGTAAATACGCGGACAAGGAAATTCTCAAATTCAAAATTAAGAACGAATGTCTCAAACATGGCATCGCCAACACTACTTGTCAACAAGCTTCCAAGAAGCCAAATTCCAGAAGCAAGAAGACCAGTTCGGCTCGATTAGGGCTGGCCTGCGGGCAGACATGGTCCTACTCAATGCAAATCCACTTGAGGACATCTCCAACACCAAATCCATCGAGGCCGTCTTCTTGAACGGCAAATACATCGATCAGCAACAGCGAACGAAATTGCTGGAGGAAATGGAAAAACGGTAGATCAACTTTTTGCTGGTTGTGTCGCGAGACCTTCGCTACGAGACCGTGATTTTATTTAGTGGGCGCGAGACATAGTCGTCTTTTGCTCCGCAAAAGTAACGTTTAGCACCGCAACTTTCGCGGAGCGAAAGGCGACTATCAAAAAATCACAGCCTCTACGCCAACTTTTCGCGAATAACAGTCGGGATTGCGATTGATTGTGGCGGCTGACCGTGATTGATCTTGCAGCACACGGCAGTGACCTTGCCATCAGCTACAACCTGCCCTGATTCAAGAAACTCAAACCGATACGCGATACTTTTGTCACCGATTCGATCGATCGACAGTTTGATATCGATGACCTGCTCGAATCGGATGGCCCGGCGGTAATTGCATTCTGCGGCAACTCGCGGCCAGCTGATTTTTTCGCCTTCGATGATCGACACAACGCTCATACCCAAGCTGCGAAGGAATGCGTGTTCGGCTTCTTCCATGTAAGCAAAGAAAACCGAGAAATGAACGATGCCGGCCATATCCGTATCACGGAATTCGACTCGTCTTTGGTAAGTAAACTGGGACGACATGAAGTTGTTGTTTCGATGAAGTTATAAAAAAAGCCCGCTGATCACAGCAGGCTTGTACCGGTCGAGCCGCATGGCGTCACGGTTCATGTGCGGAGACTATTCGCCAACGAATGGCATCAGGGCCATGAAGCGTGCTCGCTTGACCGCTTTGGAAACGGCATGTTGGCTGACAGCGGTGCAACCTGTTTTGCGTCGGCTTACGATCTTGCCATGTCGATTGACAAGCTTCTTGAGCAGCTCAACGTTCTTGTAGTCGACATACATCGGACGTGGACGTTCGCCGTCGACAAACAATGGGTCTTTGCGGACCGTCTTGGTCTTTGGCTTCGCCTTGCGACGCGTGCGTTGTTGATTTTTTTGGTTTGGTGAACGTGGAGGAAAAGCCATAAAACTTCCGACAAATACTGGTTCATTGGTTTGAATATTGAGAGTCAACATTATTCATAAATGGGAGTTTTTCGCAAGCCGTAAACGCAGTGCTTTTACGTCGCCATGCGTCCATCTCGTCGCAAATCCACGGTTTTTTTGGTGTTTCGCCCAAGGACTCGCACTGGAAATCAGGGTTTCGCACAAGCGTAGTCTTAGCGAACCGGGCGAACCGCTATAATCCCGGGCATGAAACTGAGGGGTGGAACGTCTTCAAATTCTTGGGAGCCGAAACATGTTGAGTCGATTGAATAAAGTTCTTATTTGTGCAGCGGTCTTATTGATCGCCTGCCCCGCCCAGTCGCAAGAAAAGGACGGCGGCGGAAACTGGCCAAATTGGCGCGGACCGGCGGGAGATGGCGTTGCTGCTGAAAACGCGAACCCGCCCCTGGAATGGTCGGATACAAAAAACGTCAAATGGAAAATCGAGGTGCCCGGTAAAGGCATTTCGACGCCAATCGTCTGGGGTAATCAAATCATCGTGACTTCCGCGGTTCCTACGGGCAAGCCCGACGATAAAAAAGCTGCCGAGCCAAAAGAAGAACCACCACCCAAGGGCGAAGGTCCGGGCGGCAAGGGCAAAGGCAAAGGTCGCAGAATGAGTGGCCCGCCACCCAGTACTCCATATGAGTTCGTTGTGATCTCTTACGACCGCGAAACCGGAAAACAAAATTGGTCGACGAAAGTAAACGAAGCAGTGCCTCACGAAGGCGTACATGGAACTAACACTTTCGCTTCAGCATCACCGGTAACCGATGGAAACCACATTTTCGCTTCCTTCGGCTCCAACGGCATCTATTGCCTTGACATGAAGGGCAAAGAAATTTGGAAAAAAGATTTGGGCAAGATGAAGACGCGAGCTTCGTTCGGCGAGGGTGCCTCCCCTGCCCTGCACGGCGATACGCTGGTCGTTCCGTGGGATCATGAGGCAGGTTCGTTCATCGTTGCACTCGATGCCAAATCAGGAACAGAAAAATGGCGAAAAGATCGTGACGAGCCGTCGAGTTGGTCAACACCGTTGATTACGGAATACAAAGGCGTAACTCAAGTAATTACAAACGGCACGAAACGGGCTCGCAGCTACGACCTGAAAGACGGCAGTTTGATATGGGAATGTGGCGGACAAAGTCAAAATCCGATTCCGACCCCCATTCGCGACGGCGACTACGTATTGGTGATGACGGGCTATTCCGGCTTTTCAATCCAGTCGATTGCCTTGGATTCGAAGGGGGATGTGACTGATTCTGACAAAGTACGCTGGAGCAAGACGGATGCGGCTCCTTACGTTCCAACCGGGGTGCTGTACAAAGGAAACGTCTATTTCACCAAATCGCGTGACCCACGATTTTCAATCTTAAGAGCCGAAAACGGAGAGACTTTAGTTGACCAAGAATCGCTACCCGGTCTCGACGGACTTTATGCATCGCTGGTCGCGGCGAACGATCACATTTTTGCACTCGGTCGGAATGGTTCGGCCGTGGTGTTGAAACACGGTAACAAATTGAACATTGTTGGAAAAAACAAAATCGACGAGGGCATTGACGCATCGCCAATCGTTCTCGGGAACCAATTGTTTATTCGGGGCCACAAACATCTTTTCTGCTTTGAAAAGAAATAGTCCTCTGAGCCAACGTATTTCGAGGAAATGACTCGACAACGAAGTCCGATCGAAGCCAGACGCTTCGGTCGGATTTTTTTCTTCAGCCCAAGCGCTAAACGACAATTTCCAGCAATTCGACGGCATGTTCGGCGTCGCACAGAATGGAGGCCGTGCGTCCGTAGAGTTCGCTGGGGGCTGACAGTCCCAGCAATTCGCATAACTGCGGCCCGGGTTGCACTCGATAGAGGCGATCCAGATGCACGGCCCGTAGCACTTGGTGCTCGATCAAGATTTTGCCCAGCGGTTTGTTTTCTGATTCAATTTCCTGAATCACCGCAGGCGCAAGCAAATCGAAATTGAGCCGAACGATTCCGTATTGGACCACCGCATTGTCTGTTCGCCGCCGCAATAGGATCTCGCGACTGTAAAATTGATGTTCGCGACGACTGCGAACGACAGTGACGTCGACTGGAGAATGGTGGAAGTTCTCGACAGTTACCGTCATGTGTTTTTCATGGGCAAGCAGGCCCCGTGCTGTCGTCGGCATTTCCTCGGCCGAGGACTCGGCAAAAACGCCGAGTTCACCAGGATCCTCATAAAACAGCGACAACATCGAGTTGAGGTCGACGGGATAATCAGAAGAGATTGGTTTCACCACCAGCCTTTGCCATTCGACCTTGTTATCGTCCTGCTATGATCGGCAGCGTTTCCGCGTAACTGAGGTGATTAATTTCAATCGTTGGCCGCACCTCGGGGCTGCGGTCGAGCACATTGTCGACGATGTAATACAGCAGCCGCCGCAAGTCCTCGCAGTCGATTTCATCGGCGATTTCCTCGGCTCGCGATTGATGTTTGTCGATCAGTTGATTCGCCAGATCGAAAACACCGGCTTCGATGTACAACTGTCGAGCGCGTTGAATTCGTGCTTCCGCAGTCATATTTGAAGGACGCGTCAATGACACCAATTCTTCTTTCAACGCAGGCTGCAACCCTTCCAGCGCTAACGCCCACAAAACGGTCGGACGACCATTGAGCATGTCTGCGCCCAAGGTTTTCTTGTTAAGGTCGTCGGTTTCCCAATCTTTCAGGTCGTTCAGAATTTGAAAGGCCACACCCAGGTTTCGCGCGAAACCCTTGAACGCTGTCGCATACTTCTCGCCTTGGTCAGCCAGCCTTGCACCGCAATACAAAGCCGCCTCGAATGCGGGGGCTGTCTTGAGCGCGTAAATCTTTAGCGCGTCAATCGGTTTGATCCGTTTGTCTTCGCGATCGCGCCACACCAACTCGGCTCCTTGGCCTTCGCACAAACGTTGATGAGCATCTGCCAAAAAGTCCAAAATGTCGGCGGCTTTCTCGGCACCCAGGATTTGTCGATCACGACTGACCAATCGATAGCCCAATCCGATCAAGTAATCACCGATGTTGATTCCCAACGGGATGCCATGTTGTTTGTGGATCGCTGGCTGGCCATAACGAAAATCGTCGGAATCCTGAATATCATCATGGACCAACGATGCCTTGTGAAACGTCTCGATTGAAATCGCCGTGCGTTTGACGCTGTCGGAAATCTGCAGATTACCCCCGCCGCCTGGCAATGTTCCGTGACCGCCCGTCAGTGCATCGTAAACCGAGAGCAACATGAATGGACGAGATTGTTTCCCGCCGCGCCGCAAAAAGTCGAAAGCAATCGCTTCAGTTGCCGCCACGGGATCAATCGTTTTCAGGTTCGTCGCAGCCGAATCCGCGCGTGCCGAAGGGCAAAGTACCGCGAATTGTTCTTCCTCGAACATATTCGAGGCTGCCCGCATCAGGTTGACGTAAGTCCGGGTTTTTCGGGCCATTTCGCGATGCGGAACGCGGACCATTTGATCCACCCAGTCTTCGTCCACACTCGTGTTGCGGCAATCGCTGGAAAGAAGCGGAACCGCCATACAAGGAATTCCGGCAAGCAAAATTTTATCGATCGCCTTCTCCAGCACATTCAAGCATGCGACACCCATGATCGCATCGATGTGACCGCTGACAATGATTTTGAGTACGATGGGAGAGCCTTCCGCGACGAGGACTTTGTAGCCTAGATCCTCGGCGGTTGAACGGAAGTCAGCGATGCTGCAGGCTCCACACTTTTTGCAGGCGAGCCCAAATTCGTCATAGTCTGCCGGACAACCTTCAGCGTGCTTCAAACAATGTGGCAACAAGAACAACCGTCGGTTATAGGGAATCGACTGAATTTGTTCTTCCCAAAAACAACTGCTGAGAATCACCATCGCCCAACCGAGGAATCCTTCGGGCAAACCATTCTCTTCCAGCAAACGTCGGGAAATCGCCTCCATCTCGTCCTTCGACATTGGACGGGAGCGATCAAGAGTCGAAACGAGCACGCGGCACTTGGCTCGCATCTCCTCGCGAAAGGGCTTCGAGTCGGGAACCAATTTTAAATGACTGGTTTTGCGACGCCGCGAAACGCGTTTCGTATTTTGAGTTTCCTTGTTCAATGTTTCCTCGTCCGCGTTTTCTATTTGTTCGGAGTCCAAGCTCCGTTCACGATCTTGTTTTTCACGTCAGTCCGACTTGCTCGAGCGATCAGCCGTCCGACCGCCGATAATCCGAAGACTAACGGATAATGTTTTTCGTCATACCAAAGTTTGGCAAAGTAAAAGCCGATTGGACGACTCGTACGATATTCCTGTGCCTTGATCGCTTGAATCAACCAATCGCCGCCAGCGTCAATTGCTGGCCGGTCAACCGGACGGTCGGCCAGTGCCAGTGTTTCGACACAAAGGGCGGTTTCCTCTAATGAACCGCAACCTAACGCCGGTATTAATCGGCGAATTGACGGCCCACCACCCCATCCCCCGGTAGCATGCTGATTTTCGCGAATCCAGTTTAAACCATTTCCAGCGGCTTTGGTATCTAAACGATTCGCAGCGATATAGGCCAAAAGGACTTTTGCGGTCCCATAACAGGGATTCTCGTCATCTGGCTGGTCTTGATTGCCAAACCATAATGGCAGCCAGCTCCCATCGGCTCGTTGCCGTTTCGCCAAAAAGCGAAATCCTGCCTCAACTGCCCGATCGATAGATTTTGCGTTTTCAACCCCACGCCAAGCTAACAGTCCGCGGATCACGTGGGCCGTAATGTCCGATCCGCTCCGATCGAATGGCAATCGTCCCCAACCGCAACAAAATGTGGGCCAGCCACCATCGCGATTCTGAATACCCAATAACCACTTCACACCGCGCTCGGCCGCCGCCTCAACCATCGAATTTGTTTGAGGTTCAAGCACCATTTGTTGCCGCAAATGACTCAACGCTAGGATTGCGCCTGGAGTGTCATCTGAATCGGGGACGGCTCCTGAAAGGTCGGTCCATCCCCAACCACCCGGCGCGGCATTGGTAAAGGGATGTCGGGTGTTGTGCTGACAACTCAGCAACCACTTTAATGTTTGCAGCCACTCGCTGTCGCTGAAGTCTTTCGTCCAGTTGTTGGCCAGTGCATTGATCGTGAGCGTCGTGTTCCAAGTCGCGAGATTTGTATCAATGGGCCAAGTTCCATCGTCGCGCATTGACGCAAGCAGAAAATCAACACCGCGCTCAATCACCGGCGACGAATGTTGTTCCGCGTTGATCAAACCCATCGTCACGAAGCTTGTCAGCGGCACTGCCTCGAGGAAACCGCCGCTCGAAGGTTGCATTTTTTCGAGTAACCGCAGGCTTGGTCCGATGGCGGCGCGTCGCAAGATCCGGGACAACGGATTAAGGGGCGGGTCCTTCACAAACTTGACTTGGCCGATGGCAACCAATGCCGGAATCGCATAACTCACAACCGGCAGTTGCATCAGGTGATAAAACTTTTGCGGGACCAAGGTGGCTTCGAATGGCAAAGCCGAGACTTCCCTCCACGGCACAAGGCCGGCCATCGCCGCATTCGCCAGAATCGGTACGGAAAAAGTTCGATCCACGCCATATCGTCGACGAATTCCGTCGATTCCTCCCATTTCGCGGAAGCAGGAATCGGCCTTTGCCAAAACACCGGAATAGTCTTGGGCCAAGCCGACCGTATGGAAGGCGGCGATTGCGAGAAGAGTCGTCGAAATATTGGAATAACTCGCTGCGGTATCGCCCCAGCCTCCATCGTCGTTTTGCGATTGGCTTAACGACTCAATTCCTCGCTGAATTTGCTCGCGAGCCTTTTCAACTCGGTGTCTCGAATCGGAATTGGCGGCAGCCGTCCTGGGCTGGGTTTGGCTGTTCACATAAAAACTCAGGGCGCTGACCGCGGTCGCCGTTGCCAGAGCTGACGAACTGAGCTGCCCCGCCCATTCACCATTAGAACCACGGAAATGCCGAAGTTCGGACAGCAACTTCTGGTACGCTTGCTGCAACTGATTCAATTCCATCGGGCCGACGCCGCATCGATTTGTGAAAAAATGTTACTCTATTTCGTGACCTCTAGCGTAGCAACTTTCGACTTCAAACTCGATCTTTCGCAGATTTCCTCACACATTTTTTGGCGAATGCAACAGAAGGCCAACGATTTGGCCAGTAGCGATAACAAAAAAATTCGCCGATCATTTTCAAGCGAAGGAAGTGGGGCATAATGTTTTGCGAAGTTTGGAAACGTCGAGTTGTGAACAAACAAAGGAAGGCAATTGAGAAACCGTGGCTGACGAAATTCAAGAAGTCGAGGCGGCGCTCGTGGCCGGAGATCGCCAGCGTGCGTTGGAGTTGGCGGCGATCGGTTTTCAAACGGCAGGCGATGCGCACCGATTGTTTGAAATTCGGAAGATGCAGGCCCGCTTGCGATTAGGGCTGCCGTTGGTTTCGTGGGCCGAACGGCGAAAAGGCGAGGGTTCCAGTTCCTCCGACGAAGTCCGCCCTGAAGTGCAAAAGCAGTTGGAAGATCAGTTGTTGGCTGCATGTCGCGAGGCGGCCGAGATGTTGCTCGCAAATGGGATCATCGCCGCGGCTTGGCCCTATCTTGAGCCGCTGGATGACCGGGATTGGGTTCGTCAACAAATCGAACGAGCCCCGGTTGATGCGAGTAACCTGGAAGCCATGACCGAATACGCCTTCCATCGCGGAGGGCATCCGGCCTATGGCTATCGACTCATTTTGAAAAACTCTGGAACCTGTAACGCGATCACTCTGTTCGATTCGGCTGCTCCGTATTTGGATCGGGCAACCCGGATCAAGCTGGCTCAGGAGTTGGTCGAGCACTTCTTCGCAGAACTGGTGAATAATGTAGGCGCGAGCATGCGGGATCGGCAACCCGATAACCCGTTGAGCCAAACTTTCGGTGCCGACGAATTCATCAAGGCGACAGGGGAAAGCAAACTAGAGTTGTCTGGCGGTCCTCACATCGACGCGACGCATTTGAATAGCGTGACTCGCATTGGCCAGATCGTTTCGGAAGCATCGCTAATTGAAAAATTGTTGGCTTTGTCTCAATACGGATCACGGCTGCCCGAAATGTTCCATTTTCCGGGAATTGCTCCGTTCGAAAATCAGTTTGCTGATTGCGTTGTTTTCTTTCAGGCACTCGCAGGACGAGAAATCGACTCAGCCATTGAGCACTTCAGGCTCAAGCTGGACCAAGCCGATGGAACGCCAAATCACTTGCTGGTTGTTGAAACAGTGGTGGATTGGCTGGGCAGAATTGGGCGTGCCAAAGAAGCGGTAGATATAGCAATCGCCTATCCGCTCGACGACTTTGGTCAATTGGGCATCGCTCCCAACCTGTTGGAAATAGCTAAACAGAATCCCGAAGCCGAACGGCGACTGGCACAGCACTTCCGAGAACGCGGGGACCTCTTGAGTTTCCTCATGACGTCCGTATCCAATTAACCACTGCCGCGTGATTTCGATCTAAATTCGGGGCTAGCGCAAAAAAACAGGTCGAAGATTTCTCTTCGACCCGTTTGTTTTATCGTTAACTAACTTCCGACTTTGATCGAATTAGTTGTTGTTGTACTTAGCACCACGGATGATGAAAGCGTTTGGATCAACCGAAGGAGTCTGCAAATTGGCACCTTGGCCAGCTGCTGGTTGAGCTGGTTGAGCTGCTGGTTGAGCGGCAGGAACTGGGTCAGTAATTACTGCACCAGCTGTACCTGCACATCCGCAACCTGCACCGACAACTGCGCCACCGGCACAACCATTGTCGCAACCGCTGTTGCATCCGCAACCACGATTTCCAAGGCCACGGAGTCGGTCCAGAAGACCAAAGTTAGGAACATTGAAGCAAACTTGACGTGTGCGACGTGCACATGGATCGCAACAAGCTGGAGCACAGCCGTTATCGCAACCGGCAGCTGCGCCACCGTTGCATCCGCAGCCATTGCCAACTGCAGCACCGGCACCGGCACCACCGTTGCAGCCGCAGCCGTTACCGACTACGCCACCGCAACCATTGCCTGCACCACCGTTGCATCCGCAACCATTGCCAACTACTGCACCGGCACCACCGTTGCAGCCACAGCCGTTACCGACTGCGCCACCACAACCGTTGCCAGCACCACCGTTGCAGCCGCAGCCGTTACCGACTACGCCACCGCAACCATTGCCTGCACCGCCATTGCATCCGCAGCCGTTACCGACAACTGCTCCGCCAGCGCATCCGCTGTCGCAGCCAGTGTCGCAACCGCAATCATTACGTCCGCAAGACAGACGATCTCGCAAGCCAGAAAGAAATCCTGGTCGTCGGCTCAACAAACCGCTTGAGCATGGGTTGCAGCCGGAATCACAAGCGGCGGCCGAATCACATCCGGTATCGCAACCACCTGCTCCGCCACCGCATCCGCCGCGACGAAGTTTCGGCAGTTTCAAGCATACATCCAAGCTGATGTGCAATCCCGATCCACAGCTGGAACCGGTATCACAACAGCTAGATGCACCGCCGCATCCGCCTCGTCCCAACATGCGGGACAACAAACAGCCCTGTCCTGAAGCGTCATAACACATAACGCTTGAGAGCAAGAGCATCAAAGCAAACATCTTTGTTTTCATCGAGACACGTCTCCTAGTAATTTGAGAAACCGTCGCTCTACTGTGTGAACCCTTGAACGGAGTCAATGTATTCGGCCGAGCCACTAACCTCGTAACGAAGTTGTTCGTGGCCGAAGCTATTTGATTTCGCTTTTGGCCACCAAAACTTCTGTCGTTATGGGCTCAACAGCGTGCACACGCAAACGTCTTCTCATCGATGAGCATCGAAACTGCGAACCCGTCCACTGGGTTCTGTAAGGTCAATTCCGATAGTATTTGGGTCAAGTCTTGGGTTTTGCCCAAAACATCTGCATTGTTCATCGGTGCAAAATTAGATGCTTTTTGAAAACGTGCTGGCAATTTCCGTGGAATCATCTGGTGAGGAATATTGCGGTCGTAGACGTAGAACCATTTCGGTAGACTTTTTGGACGCCACGATCCGTTCCAGTCAGCCGAGATGATTCAATTCCACAAAGTTGTTTCGGTTGTGTAAGATATGATGACAGGTCAGGTTGGGCAGGGGTGAACCCAAATTGCTGTCACCTGGTGGTTGTTCCGGTTTGATTCCTCGCTAGAGAACTTCAGAAACGTTATTTGGAATGATTAAATACCGTGCAATTACTGTTTTGGCCTGCGTGGTCGGCGTGATGGGACTTACGGCATGCGAGCAGCGTTACAAGCCGGCGCGTTCGCGGCCGAGACCTGGAATGAATCGCCCCAATCTGGACAATCTTGGTGCCTTGCCTCAGGGATCGACTTTGCCTCACGGTACCACCCTGCCCCATGGAACAACGTTGCCTCACGGAACCACACTGCCCCATGGAACAACGCTGCCACATGGAACGACGTTGCCTCACGGTACAACACTGCCCGACGGGACGGTGCCTCAAGGCTCGACGTTACCCGGCAACTAAAAATTACTTGCCAGTTCAAACGGTCAATCGCCGATGTTATTGACCGCTTACTCACCATTTGGAGAAAACATGAAGGTACTCGTCGCCGGAAATTGCAATTTCGATAGTTCAGCAATCCGAAAAACGTTTCAATCGTTTCCGAAAGTCGAATTGGTGTTTTGCGATTCGGCCGATGAAGTCTGGGAGTCCCTGGCGAAATCGGAGTTCAAGCTGGTGCTGCTCAATCGGGTTTTCGATCGAACGGAAGAGCGGGGAATCGATTTGATTCGCAAGATCAAAACGGAATTACCTCAAGCGCCGAACTTGATGTTGATCTCCAACTTTGAAGACGCCCAAACTGCGGCCGTCGCCGCTGGAGCCTTGCCTGGATTCGGGAAATCAGCATTGACCTCGGAATCGGTTCGTCGGCAATTGGCGGAGGCCTTGAATCAGCCGGCGGTCAACGCGTGAGGTCGAGTCGCCGACTTTGAACATTTGTGAAAAAAGGCTCCCAATTTGGATTGGCAGCCTGTTTAGTTGAGCCTTATCGCACTGCTAGTCCAACCAACAGCGCTCCGGAGACATACTGACAGAGTTTAGACGTCAGCGCCGGCTTCGACCTGGATGACTTCCTTGACCTTTTGCACGAAGTGCGGTGGTTTGCCACCTTCACTCAATTCCTCGGCGCGTTTTTCGGCCGCCTTGCGTTGGTTGAATTCAAACATTGCGACCCGTTTCAGGGCGTGGTTGAAGACGCCCCAATACAGGCGAAACCGATCAGGGATGACTTCCTTCTTGGCCCGCGCCTTGCGCTTCACTTTTTTCTTTTCGCCAGTGCCGTCAGCCACCACTTCCTTTTTCTCTGCTTTTTTCTTGGCTTTCTTTTTTGTTTCTTTTGCTACGGTGCTTTCAGCCGCTTTGGTTTTCTTTTTTTTCGTCGCCATGGGAGAAACGCGTCCCTCAGAAGTTAAGAATTCGCTTGAGCGAATTGGACAATGGTTGTGCAACGAGGAGCTGTTCCTCGTGATTAATGCAACCCAAGATACAGTTTCACTCGCTTTTTGGCCAGTAACCCTAAGGCGGACTGGCGGTGACGTCTACCGCCGAACGAGGCGGTTGAAAAAGCGGAGGTGACCCGCCAATCAGACTTTTCGGGTTATGTAGGGCCATGATTGGCGGCGTCTCCAGCCGGCGGTTTCCCTTTCCCCTCGCGAATGTACTGTTTTCGATTTTTAGAATAAGTTTCGGGATCAGGCAATTCGGCGGTGGCCGCATCGGAATTGGCCTGAGCCGCGTTGAACATTTTTTCGAGATAGGGCCGACACCAGCCGCACCCGGTTCCAGCACCGTAACATTCGCTGAGTTGGGCTGCCCGTTTGGGCCTTTCAATGCGAATCCAGTTCAATATTTTGCGGCGATGAACATGGAAGCACAAACACACTTCGGGGTCGTCCGACATTGGGAACTCGGGCTTGACTATTGGCTTGGGACTGGTTGCGATCTACCATTGTAGAACGATCCCAACTTGGAAGCAGCCGCGAATGCCGTCGATTTTGTCTCAACTGAACACGCTTCCCGAATGGTTAGCCGCAAATGGGCAGCCTAAATTTCGTGCGGCGCAGATCAAGAAATGGCTTTTTGAGTCCCGCGTCGAGTCGTTCGCTGAGATGTCGGACTTGCCCAAGGCGTTACGTGAGGCCTTGAACCGGGACTTTACCTTTTGGTCGTCCGAAGTGTTGGCGCATCAAAAGTCTGTCGACGGCACGGAAAAATTATTGTTGCGGCTCGTTGCCGGAGGTGAGATCGAGTGTGTTTTGCTGCGCGACGGCATCCGGCGTACCATTTGTGTTAGTAGCCAGGTTGGTTGTGCGATGGGATGTGTCTTTTGCGCGAGCGGATTGAACGGCGTCGACCGCAGTTTGACCAGCGCTGAGATCATCGAGCAAATGCTGCGACTTTCTCGACTATTGCCGGCAGAGGAACGATTAAGCCATATCGTCATGATGGGAATGGGAGATCCGCTGGCCAATTTGAACGGCGTTCTCGGCGCTCTGGAACAGGCCACGGCGCCCGATGGGCTGGGGATCAGCGCGCGACGAATCACCATCTCGACTGTTGGAATCCCGCCAGCGATTCGAAAACTGGCGGATCTGGATTGCCGTTATCATTTGGCAATCAGTCTGCATGCTCCCAACGATGAACTTCGCAATCGTCTGGTTCCAGTTA
>JBEBGH010000273.1:0-7418 GCA_040081565.1 Pirellulaceae bacterium | reverse complement strand
CGTAAACCGCTGCAAAGTCCGGCCAACAAATTCTCAGATTTCAGAAAAGGGAGCGATTTCTAGGTTCTTGCTCGCGGCCAAATGAAATGGACGGATTGCCTGCCTGACTTACGCTAACGGGGTGCATCGCTCAGGAATTCATTCTCAAACTTGGACGCGGCCCGAGACCAGAGTGGCGTGCTCCATCGACTGCCTTGCAAGAGCTTTTCGGATCCGTCGAATCGGATGTAGTGAACCGAGCAGGATGTACGGTGCTGCCTTCTGCCCCAAGTAAAGGCTTGCGGGCTCCGCTGCCGCACGCGAGTCACTATCTTGTTGCCATCGGTCAACGACCAATTTCTGGCAATTGGAATGACCGGTCCGCGGACGACGAAACGATCATGATGAATTTCGATTTTGTGAATGGCGTGAGCCCAAAGCCCGAAAACCAGGAAACCTCCCGCGACCGCCAGAATACCCAGGCGGTGCCAGGTTTCTTCAAAATTTCCAAAAAACGCCGCTGCAGAGATAATGGTCGAGCCAATCAGCACGACGATCAACCCCCTTGCGCCCATGCTGAAGACGAAATCCGGCTGGCCTCGTTCGCCCTGAGTCACCACGGGACACCATCCGAAACCCACCAGCCAGAAGATTATCGCGCCCAACAGAAATCCGCCGCCATAGACCAGCGAGATTGCCGTTCGGTATTGCAAACCGAACAACTTGTTGCCGTTTCGATTAAGGCTATTGAGCATTTGTTCCGGGGAAGATTCTTGTTTCGATCGAAACACTTCGCGTTTCATTTTTTTGCTCGATCGCAATAAAAGTTGTTTTGGTAGCAGCTACAGATTCCTGCGTCCAAGCCGCATAAACCGGGAGCTATTGGATCCTTCCGCCCATTGCCCGATAGAGCAGGATGGCTGGATTCGCGTCCAGAACAGATTGCTCCATCAGCCAGCGGGCCGCGGGGCGAAAGGGCTCGGGGAGCTGGCGAATGAACTGAGGTGACTGTCGGTCAAGACGATGGCTTTCCAATGCGGCCAGGAGGCGACTGAATTTTTCCCGTTCACGGAATGACTGGTACAGGGTTCGAGTCTGCAACTCAAGGAGTAAACCACTGGTGGGTGAATATTTTTCATCCACCATGTGTTGCAGAATCCGCTCTGCGCGGACGGCGAGTTCGTTCGCTGCGGGAGTCCCCGCCTGTGCATCGGAAGCCACGCCGCAGGCACGCAGCAACGTAAGCAAAGGAAAGTTGTCCGGAATTCCGTCGCTGAGAACGCCGTCGATCTTTTCGAGGACTTCTTCCGGACGGAACCAAGCGAGGTTGTGGGCATGCGAAGCCCGGTTCTCGAAAGTTGGATTCAACCGCACCGCTTCGGAAAACTTGAGATCGGCTTCCTGATACTTCTTCGAGGCGAAGAGCACTCGACCTTCACGCGTTCGCAGGTCGCCCATCGTGCGCAAGACCAGTTGGTCACCGGGGTAGTGGTTGACGGCTGCCTGCAGAACTTCGCCGGCAACGGCCAGGCGTTTGAGCGCCTCGGGTTCGTTCCTTTCGGCAGCCGATCCGGGCGCCTGTCCCATCCAGGCACGCGCTAGTAGGACTCGGTAATAGGGGTTGTCCGGAAATGCCTTTACGATCGCGGTCCGCAGATCCAGTTCGTGTTGTCGATGAAAGTTCGCAAGCTCTGGTTGTTCCAGGCCGTCATACAGCAATGCGACTTGTCGATGCAGTCCAGCGATCTTGCCAAGCAATTCATGGTTTCCCTGTTGTGTCTTCTCCAGCTTTTGAAGCGCTTCGGCAACCTCGTCCACGCATTGCTTAGAAGCGTCCAGACGTTTGCGGCGATCCTCTTGGGGAGAACCGATTTTAGCGCGTTCCAAATCTGAAAGCTTCTGTTTGGCCACAGAAACGGCTGGCAATACCAAGACCCTCAGAACGACCGCCTTTTCCAGTCCGGCGCTTGCGATCCAGAATTCGGGCAGGCCTGAACGATCATGTTTGGCAATTTCCTGAAGCTTCTGAATGGCCTCATCAAGCTTCCTCAAGTCCGACTGCACGTAACCCGTTCGTCGTTGTATGCGAACCCACTGAATCTTTGATATGGGCAGGATCATCGATCGTGCTGCGATCTCGGGAAACTTCTTGGCGAATCCGTCCCAGCGAAGGATCAGATCGTTGAGTAACTGCTCGCCACTGTCCAGCCGACTCGTATCCAGCTTCATGCCCGCCAGGTCGAGTTGAACGGCTTGTCCTTCGGACTGGTAATCAGGAATGTCGGGCTGTTCCTTCGCCAAAGCGTTCCATTGGGTGATGGCTTCGCGGAAGTCGTTGTCCGCAAGTAACGGTTGACCGTGGATGCGACGCAAGTTTCCTCGACTGTGGTGCAGGCTGGCAAGTGTCTGTCGGTATCTCGCAGCACCAGGAAACTTTTTGGCCAGGTGTGTACTGAGATCGATGGCCTCGGTCACTTCATCGATTGCCAACGTGATCTGTCCCTCGAATTCACGGTACCGGGAAAGACTGTTGAGGGCTAACGCAAGGCCGAGTTCGTGTTCGGGTTGGTCGGGGAACTGCTCCACGAGTTCACGCTGGGATCGAACGGCAAGGTTGAGTGATTTTCCCTGGCGGGCGATGTCGCCAAGCCAGTGCGAATTCTCGCCTTGCATCCGATAGATGGCAGCCAAAGATTGCCGAAATTTCTTTTCCTCGGGCTTGTGCTTAAGCAACTCTTCAAAGCCCGTCTGCGCTTTCGCCAGCGATTGGTCCGCTGCTGCCCACTCCAGTCGCCGCTGTTGAGCGGCAGCCAAAATCCGGTACAGATTGGCTTTTGCCACGTTGACGTCTTCGCTCTGTTCGTTCTTAACGCTTCCAGTGACAAGCAACTGGATGGCATCCGTTGCTTCCTTGACTCCTTCATCCAGTTGCCCTACCCGTTGCAGCGCGTCGCTCAAGTCACCTTTGACTCTCGCGAGCTGCAACTTGTGGCCTGCTTCACCAGTCTCGTCAACAAGGCGTTGAAACTGGCTGGCCGATTCGCGCAGTTTGGTCAAGGCTTCGGACTCATCGGCGAGTCGCAAAAAGATCCGCCCGGCCTGCCCAAGGCCTTCCGCACGGATGGCGACACTTGATGGGGTGTTCCCCTGAATGCCTGCCAAGGCCTCGTACTGGTTCAGCACTTGCTCAAGGAAGCGTCGTTCTTCGGGATCTGGCAGCACTCCTTCACTCAGGTCACGAACAACAACGTCATCGACCATCGTTCGAAGAGCGAGCAATGTTTGACCGTTCGCTAGCTGTGACTCCATCGCGGCAACTTTAAGGCGATCATTTGCGCGAACCAATTCGCGATTCTTCTGGTTCAGCAAAGCCGAGCCAATCCAGCCCGCCAAGATTGCCACCAGGGTCGTCGCGATCATCGCCGCGAAGATCCCTGGCCGTCGGCGTAGCGTTCGACCGATTCGTCGATGAAGCGGATCGGCGAGGACGCTCACTGCGTCACCCGCTAAAAAACATTCCAGGTCCGCGGTCATTTCCGGAACCGTTTGGTACCGTGCGCTTGAGTCGGTGGCCATTGCGCGTTGGCAAATGGCTTGCAAGGCGGTGGGGATCGATGGGAAGATGGCTCGCGGTGGCGCGAACTTGCCTCGCACGGCACTTTCGATCTGCTGACTGAGACTTCCGGATTCGATCGGGTATTTTCCAGTAAGTAAAAAATACAGCGTCACGCCGAGCGAGTAGATATCGGAGCGTTGATCAACCCGATCGGTCTGGCCCAACAATTGTTCGGGACTCGAAAACGCAGGAGTTCCCATGACTTGGCCGTGAAGTGTTTCCAAAGGCGAGTGGTCTTTTTGCTCCGGCGGTTGGGTGGTGAGTATTTCTTCCGACTCGCCAATGACTTTTGCGAGTCCCCAATCCAACAATAGCGTTTCGCCAAACGTTCCGAGAATTACATTTCCCGGTTTGATGTCGCGGTGAATGACTCCCTGGCCGTGGGCGTAGGCCACGATATTGTTCAACGAAATCAAGTTCTGTAACAAATGCCGAAACTCAATGGCATAAAAAAAATTGCGGCTTCGGGTTTCGCCGGCTTTCTTATGAAGTTCGAGAATGGTCTGATGCAGGGTCGGTCCTTCGACAAACCGCATCACATAACAGGGGCGGTTGGGATCGTCTTGTTTCAGCGAATGGACGGGGACGATGCCGGGATGATCCAATCGACTCGTCACGCGGGCTTCCCGCTCAAAACGGGCTCGTTGATCATTCGACAGCCGCTGTAACTTGGGAAACTTGATTGCGACCCGACGGTTCAAGACTGGATCGGTCGCCACAAATACATGCCCCAGTCCACCGCTGGCATGCAGGCGTTCAATGTGGTATTCGGTGGAAACGTGAACAGGCCCCGACGGAATATGGCCGGTTTTTGATTCGGCGTTGGTGGTTGCTCGCGAATGACCAGATTGAGTGGCACCGAAGTGCGATTCGACGGCTTGGAGCGCTCGGATATGCCAGCGGACTTCACCCAACATTTCCGGACAATGTTGGCATAACTCTTCGGGCGTGATCGGCTCACCCTGTTCCTGACGTTCTTCCCAAACGCATAGCAAATCGTCGATTGCAACCATAAAACTCTTTCAACTTTTTAGCCAACGACTCGCTCGTCAAGCCACAACTTTGTGACTGTGCCTTTCGCTGGACTCTGACTGTTTATCCGCCAGTCGTTTCATCGATCAAAACGCGGTACAGGTTAACTCGGACCGTTTTCCAACGACGTCGCGTTGTGCGCTCAGCGGCATTGAGAAGTTCGGCCGCTTCGCCCAACGTCAGCCCTTGGTACCACAACAAATCAAAAAGTGCTCGATCTTCGTCCGGCAATCTTTCCACGTATTCGTGAAACTCAGTCCAACGACCTAATCGCTGAGGATCGTAGGTTTCGTCGGGAGAGGATTCGACCGGTGCAGCAAGTGATTCGCCATCTTTGATCCAGGAGCGGGCCAAATTGGCGGCCATCCCGTGCGGACCAAAGTAATGCCGCGAAAGATCGATTAATTCCCTCCGAATGACCGTCGCCGCCAACCGAAAATAATCGAGTGGCGATGGCGGATGATGATTCTCTAACGCTTTCCACAATCGGACAGCCCCGTTTTGCAACAAGTCGTCCGTATCTTCCCATCGAGAGACACCAGGAATGTCGGCCATAATTTTCCTGGAAAGTTGTCGTAATCGCTCGATCGACACCTCCAGCAACTGTCTGGAGGCCCCCGGATGGCCGTTCGCCAACATGTCCAACAATCGCTGAACGACCATCGTCGATGTCGGTTCCGGTGAATCAGACGAGTTGGCGGAAATAGGGTCGTGGGGCATCAAATTTTGAAAAAACGACAAATTGGTTGTTTTTCTAGTATAAGGCGGACGTTCCCGCCCCACAATCAATTCCTCCCGTGGTTCGAAGAATTAGGTGTGGCAACAAAGTCCATTTCCCCAAGGTCATTAGAAAATCGAATGAGTTTGGATGATTGAAATTCGCCGTTGCCCAAACTACATTCTACGGTGACGCAAGTCCCTTTTCTTCTGAACGGAGCGGACCATGAGAGTGGCAACTGCCTATTTCGTTTCCATTGTTTCTTTGGCGTTAATGACAGGACCAGTTGCTGCTCAATCAGCTTCGTACGTCCAAGTTAACACGAATTCTTTGGGCAACGACATCATTGGTGACGCCGCTAATGAGCCATCAATCGCCGTGGACCCCACGAACCCAAATCGGATGGCGATCGGCTGGAGACAATTCGATACGATCACCAATAATTTTCGGCAAGCGGGCGTTGCTTATACCACGAACGGTGGACTGACTTGGACGTCCAGCGTCTTGACCCCCGGCTTATTTCGCAGCGATCCAGTATTGGATTCGGATGCCGATGGAAATTTTTACTACTCCAGCTTGAGCTCAGTGACCAAAGCTGAAGTCTTTAAGTCAATCAACGGCGGGGCGACCTGGGGACCACCGATCAATTCCTATGGCGGCGACAAACAATGGCTGGCAGTGGATCGCACGAACGGACCTGGTCGAGGCAACATTTATCAACATTGGAATGTGCAATTTTCCAATGTCACTGACACCAGTTTCACTCGATCTACGAACGGTGGCGCTTCGTACGATTTTCCAACGACGGGACCAAATCCGTTTTCAAAATGGGGCACGATGGATGTGGGCCCTAATGGAACTCTCTACATCGCTGGAGCTGCACTCAACACCAACAATGGACATTTGTTCGCCAAATCGACCAACGCGCAGAATGTTGGGCAGACCCCGACCTTTACTACACAGTCGATCTCGTTAGGTGGAACGACAGCGACAGGCGGCGTAAATCCTGCTGGTTTATTGGGGCAGGTTTCGATTGCAACTGACCATTCGTTCACTTCGAAACGCGGAAATATCTATGTGCTTGGATCAGTTAACCCTGTCGGGACTGATCCGCTCGACGTTATGTTCATTCGAAGTACGGACGATGGGCAGACCTGGAGTGCGCCAATCAAGATCAACGACAATCCATTGGGCGAAGACTCCTACCAATGGTTCGGCACGATGGCTGTAGCTCCAAATGGTCGAATTGATGTGGTCTATAACGACACGGGTGTGGCAGCGAACAATGCTCTGTCCGTGTTGAATTACGCTTACTCTTGGGATGGTGGATTGACTTGGCTAGGCAACATGGCCTTGACCGCGCCGTTCAACCACTCCTTGGGATATCCCTCGCAAAATAAACTGGGAGACTATTACGACATGGTCTCGGATAATTTCGGCGCGAGTTTGGCTTTTTCTGCCACGTTTACCGGAGGCCAAGACGTGTACTACATGCGCATCAATGCAGTTCCCGAGCCTGGTGCCGCAGCACTATTGCTGTCGGCGTGTTTAGCACTGGTGTTTGCGAGGCGACGAAGTCGTTCCATTCTGCTAGCGAATTGACGCAAGAGTTGGGCCTGCTATCACTTGGTTTGGACTTTGTCGGTCCTGCGCATCATTCTGTGAATCTTTGGCGGTTGTTCCGATAACGACAGTGTGTTGTCGTTTTGGTTGGCGGCAAAGTGCGACCAACCATCGACTTCAATTGGACGTCTGAAACCCGACGGTCGGCGGCATTTAACAAACCAAATGGAAACGGAATTCCTGGTGGATTCAACGTCTAAATCCGAACCGACCGCTGATGCGACTCCCACCCGCCGCGCAGTTTTAAAGGGCTCGGCCATTGCGGGCTCAGCCGTAATCCTCGGAAGCCGTACCGCAAAAGCCGACGATTCATTGCCAATCTTGAATCGCACTCGACCCTGCGTTTCTCCATTGAATGCCCAAGCGGCCAACGACTATTGCCAAAGCCTCACGCCCTTCGGCGGTCAATTGAGCAACAACATTCGCGAGTTGTTTCTGCAGGCGCAGCGT
>JBEBGH010000272.1:0-7428 GCA_040081565.1 Pirellulaceae bacterium | reverse complement strand
GAGAAGCATCGGGCGGCAAGACCAATTGGGTTTTGCCGTAACGGTCGCGAATCACAATGAACTTGCTCTGGCCGAGGTCGCGAACGCGCTCGACCCACCCACAAAGGACAATGCTCTGATTCAAATGCTTGGCGGATAGTTCCCCGCAGGTGTGTGTACGCAACAAAGCAAACTTCCTTTATTCAGTGATGACAATCGCAATCCCAAGTCCCTTCAATATCGCAATTTTGCGTCTTTTAGAACAGGCGACGGATTTGCTAAACGGCACGTGCGCGGCCGCGCTCAAGAATGGTTTCAGCGGTTTTTTCGGGCGGAATCTCCCCCGCAAGCTCGACAAATTCGCATTCCGACAACCCGCGAAACCAGGTTTCCTGATGCCGGGCAAAGCGCCGGGTACGAATCAGGGTCTGTTCCATCGTTTCGGGCAACGTGCGTCGGCCTGCTAAATGTTCAATTACTTCGCAGTAGCCGACAGCCTGAGCGGCCGTTCGCGATAGATTTTGATATTTGTCAATGAGCCCGCGGACCTCATCAACGAAGCCTGTGGCGAACATGCTTGCGACCCGGTTCGCAATTCGTTCATGCAAGATCGCCCGCGGATGCCGCAACGTAAACACGCGACAGTCTTCCGCTCGAGTGGCATGGTCAAATTCCATTTGCCAATGACTGATCGGTTTGCCAGTCAAGTGAACGACTTCCAACGCTCGAATCAATCGTCTTCGGTCGTTGACGTGCAATTTGTGTGCGCTGAGCGGATCTAGAACCCGTAGTCGTTGATGCAACGGTTCTTCGCCGTATTTCTTGACTTCTGCTTCGACCTCTTCTCGAAAGCCCCAATCGGCCGGCGGACCCTCGAAGAGTCCGCGCAACAGGGCTTTCAAAAACAACGCTGAACCACCGACAAACAACACTTCTTTCCCGCGCGAGCGAATCTCATCAATCCTCGCGAGTGCCATTTCGCGAAATCGCGAGACACTGAACGATTCGGTTGGATCAAGGATGTCGATCATGTGATGCGGCACCTCTGCCTGTTGCTGCGGAGAAGGCTTTGCCGTTCCGATATTCATCTCGCGATAAATGGCCATCGAGTCGAGTGAGATGATCTCTGCGTTGAGCAAGCGAGCCAGGTGCAAACCGACTTGAGTCTTTCCCCCCGCAGTTGCGCCCGTCAAAAACCAACAACTCAAGGCTTTCGCACAAGCGGCTCGATTGGACTGAATTTCGACTTGCATGTTTACTGGTTGGTCCGGGTGATGAATAACTAAATTTTGACAGGTTGAGAGGAGACCGCAAAGGGGGAAGCGAGTTCGGGCATCGCTCGCGTTATTCTCCGTGGGCCAACCGAGAATCAAATCTGTTTCTCTGCTTGCCGCTGCTTACGAGCATCCCTAACGGCCGATATCAGCACGATCAAAGAAAACACAGCACCAATCATCCACGCTAAATCACCCGTGAGTCGATACAAACTCCAACGCTGCGGTTGTTGCGTCAAATCGACAACCAGGAAGCCTTCATCGCGCCGGGGTCCCTGTTGGAGAATGCGTCCAAGATGATCGATCTGGGCCGAAAAACCGGTGTTAGCAACAGCCATAAATGGCTTTCGCAATTCAACCGACCGAAAAACTGTGCAAGCCAGATGCAAGTCCAGACAACTTGTTCCATAGAACCAGCCATCGTTCGTGAAGTTTGCCAGCCAATCGATTTTTTGCCCTGCAGCTTCGACCGCATTCAACTGTCGGCGGATCACTTGGGGTACGGTCGACTCAAAACAGACGCTGGGCAATATCGAAACAGTCGTTCGTGGGTCCAACTGCCCGTCCCGAATGGCCTCCAACTTCATTGGCATTGGTCCGTGACCGCGGGTGAGGCCAGTTCCAATGGGCGACAGTTCATCTAGCGATCGAAACCATTCACAAACAGGTATGAATTCACCGAACGGGACTCTCAGAATTTTGTCATACCGTTCAAAGTTCGAAAGTTTGACAACCGAGTTGTATTGCAATTCGCCGTCGGCGACGAAAACGGGCGCTCCGGTAATCGTCTCGATCGGCGGCAGTGGCGTTGGATCATCCGACAAATCCGCCCGGTCTTGCACGCAGTAAAACCAGGCCTTCCGCAGATCGTCTTCATTCGCGGGGACCTGACCGCTCCCTGCACGCTCCAGGGACTTGTACTCAATCGGAAAGGCAAAAATGCCCTCAGGCCATAGCACCAAATCCGCTTGAGGCACTTTTAGTCGAGCGGCAATTGTGATCCGCCGGTACTCTTCAATTTGATTGCGTTGAAAGGCAATTGCTTCGTCGCGATCACCCGGGAAGACCGTGTCAATTGAGCCTTGAATCACCAGTGCCTTACGGACGGCAGGGCCGCTAGGCTGACTTGTTTCATTCAGCTTCCAGTAACCATATCCCAACGTTATGGCGACGGTTGCCGCCGTCAGGATCAGCCCGGAGATTCTGTTGGGAAGAGGCAAAGTTGTCGATTCAACGGAACCGCGTTTGCGCAGCCCCCGCCAGGCAATGGTCAGTCCCGTCGCACAGCCGATGAGCATTAACGAAACAACATAAGACCCACCGATATCGGCCAGTTGAATCGCGATTGGCCAGCGGAACTGGGAGTGGCCGAGGCTGATCATGCCAAAACCATACTCGGTCTGGGCTCGCGTCCATTCAATCGAAGTCCACACAACAGGCACAACGAATAACGGCGACAGTCCCCAGCGCCAAATTGCCTGACGACTAATTACGAAGAAGCCTAACAAGATTACGGCTTGATAAGCCGCCAGAAATAACCAGCCTATCCAGAGCAACGGATGAGGGATCGGAATGAAATACAACGAAGCCAGCCAATACATCCACAAGGCCATCCAGATCTGAAGGTAGGGTCTTCGCCCTTTCAGTTGTGGTTCCGTGATCACAAAGATCCAAGGAATCGTCGCGACCCAAGCGAGCAGCGCAAAACCCACCGGAGGCTGTGCCAACCACAGGCCGATTCCACCCAAAGCGACGCAACCAAACAGACTGCGTGTCATTCGAGTCCAAGTCGTATTCGGCGGCGTGCTCAATTCACTGTTCCAATACTCATGGATTAAACTCTTCGGAATCGGAATCGAAATCGTCGCTTTCGATTTCTACCGGTTGGAGGCCAGCGGTTTTGTTTTTTGCAATCAACGGCTCGGCGGCTATCAGTCGCGTGCCCGTTGCCAGGCCGACGCCGCGCGCCAACCGCGTCAGATCAAATGGTTTAGAAACCACGGCGACGACGTTGTGCTCCGCACTTAATTCCTGAACTTCTTCCTTCCGGGGGAAGTTGAGAATCACAATGAGTGGCGTTGACGGATGGTCACTTCTGATCGCCGCCAATCGTTGAGCTAAATTGGCTGTCAATGAGTCGCCGTCAACGCAAATCGCCTGCAAGTTCCGACTTGGTCGTTCGGCCTGCCATTCCTGGCGTTCCAACCAAACCGTTTCGGCACCGAGAAATTTTAGAGCATCCTCGAGGTAGCTCGCCTGTGGGTATGACAGGGCACTCACGCCGACGCAGAGGTTCATCGCGGGAATCAACTCCTCTTGGGGACACGCTTGTCCCGCTTTCGCCATTGACATCAGTTGCTTGATTCCTCCTGCCCACTGATGCCAGTAGATCGGCAACACGTTTTGCAGCGGCTTGCCGGAACGTTCTTGGCCCTCGCACCAGCTCCCCAGCAAATTGATGATCGGTGTTTCCCGGCCCAGCAAGGCGTGCAAATGATCAATCAATCCTTGCGAGATTGATTCCCGGCCGGATTGGGCGACGAGGACCAGATCAACTTTTCCCTGCAGCGATTTAGCGCGCTCGATACTTTCGCAGGTAAGCAAGGTCGCCGGACATTCCATGCCGTTAATCAAGTCGGCGAATTCGCGGTCCCAAAATTGGCCGGTGATAAGAATTCGATTTGACTCCATTTTTTCGCTCATCCCAGTAACTGCTCGGCGTTGGTCAAGATTTTTTTCGCGGCCACTGCATCTTCGGCCTGTCTTAGTTCACTAATTACATTCGGCATCCCCAGCAGCCTGGCCAGCCGCGCGAGTATCTTCAAATGAAAGGTCTCGGAGTCGGATGCAACCAAGAAGAAAAGATCAGTTAAAGTTCCACGCGGACCACCAAACGGAATCGCCGAAGGCGTGCGTATTAAAGCCAAAAACGGTTCTCGTAAATTGTCCAGTTGTGGTCGCCTCGGATGCAAGAGCGCGACGCCATTTTCCAGAGCGGTCGAATTCAGATGCTCGCGGTTTTGAATCGCTGTCGCTAACTTTTCCGAGTCCCATACGTAACCCGCATGGGCAACGAATTCGCAAACGTCGCGAATCAAGGAACTCTTGGAGCGCCCACGACAATCCAGCCATACCAACTCCAGTGGCAGGAACGCGTCGATCGAAATCGTCGGGGAATCCGACTCGTTATTGTGGCGATCAATAATTCGTTCGTATTGTTGCAATTGCGTGTCGTCAGAAATCCCGATCCGTTCTTCAAACCAATGGAAAATCTCACGACGCGGGAATCGCCATTCACCGCTCACGCGCTGTCCGGGTAACTTCCCACGATCGGCCATCTTTCGAATTTGTTCTGGCGTCAGGTGCAAGTATTTCGCCAGTGAATCAACGTCGAAATAATCTTCCACAATGAAGCAATCCCAAGTCCAAGAATTAGTGCTGGCGCATTCTAAACCGGCTACGCAAATTGCCTTAGACCAATTTCCAGCCCCTTTTCCCCAAGCGGTCAAGAATGCTGGCAGTTTATCTGGTTTTCAGTTCGGTAAAGGTTTCAGGTTGAAATGTGACATTGTGAGCCCGTCTATTCCAAGCTCTCCGCATGAAATTGGAATCCGATCAGTCGAATCGAATTTCTCGCAACCCAAAACCGTTGCGGACTCGTATTGACTTTTCTAACCCGATTTCGAGAATCCTAAAGCATCGGCAGGCGGTGATCCCAGCGATCATCGCAGTGGTTCGATTCGAGACAAGGATGCTCGAAATTTATTTCGGAAAACCGGTGAACAGGCAAGGAGGCCTGATGAACTCGATACCTTCGCCCGCACTGCGCGGCATTTCATTGCGTTCGATTCTCCCCGATGCAACGCCATTCAAGACCGACGACTTGATGGTGCGTTCCTGCTGCGGCTCTTGGGCAGAATGCCAAACCGGCGATTTATTCGTCGCCATTGTCGAAGCTGATTCCGATGGCCACGACCATGCGCAACAAGCCATCATCAACGGCGCGCAAGGCATCGTAACCGAGCGGCTGCTGGCGATCGACGCCCCACAATTCATCGTCGATGACTCGCGCAAGGCACTTGGCAAAATTTGTCAGGCCCTCGCGGGCGACCCATCGTCTTTGATCACCACCATCGGAGTTGGCGGGACCGACGGTAAAACAATTACCAGCGAGCTGATCTCCCAGGTGATTTCAGTCGCCGGCGGACAAGCAACCTCGTCAACATCGTTGTGGCCCAAGGGGAAGCCTTATCTCCCACCCAACGAACTGCCGAATGACAGCTCCGCCCGGATCGCGAAATGGTTAGCTAATTCCGTGATGGACCGCGCCAGCCATGCCGTTCTCGAAATCAATGCTCAAACGATCGCTGCCCAGCAGTTACATGGTTCAGCATTCGATATTCTGGTTGTTACCAACATCCGCCGGGACGAGTCGGCGTTTGAACGACTAGACCAGACTTATCAAAATCTCCAGGCCCGTGTGTTGGAGTACCTTAAGCCGCAAGGAATGGCGGTCCTCAACGCTGATGATCCAAATTCCCAGCGACTGCTGGATGAGTTGCAAGTTCCCGCACTTACTTTTGGAATCAATCAGGCTGCGGAAATCTCCGCCAAGATTATTGAGCGAACCCTTTACGATCAAACTTTTGTTATTTCCGCCGGTCACGAGTCGATTGTCGTTTCCACGCAAATGATCGGTGTTCAACATGTTTACAATTGTCTGGCGGCAACTGCGGTTGGTTTGATTCTGGGACTGGAGTTGACGACGATTGCCAAGGGCCTGGAAGCTGTCGGACAAATCCCCGGGCGCCTGGAGGCCATTCATTGTGGTCAGAATTTTAATGTTCTGGTCGATGTGGCAACTCGCTCAACTCCAATCGCAACGGCCATTCACACCGCGCGTCAACATTGCGGAGGTCCGTTATGGGTGCTTGCTTCGGTAGATGCTCAGAATTCTGCACAAGAAGCCGAACGTCTAGGCAACATCCTGGATAAAACCGCGGACCACGTGGTACTTGCTCCACGATCCTCCGAAGTGGCAACGAATTTCGAGCCGTTTCATAGGGTTCTGGATGGTTTTGCAAGCCAGACAAAAGTCCGCACGATGCTGAATCGTTGCCGCGGTATTGAGTGGTTGCTTCAGAATTGTCCGGCCGAAGGTACGGTATTGATTCTAGGTGCTGGCGACCGCCCCATTGCTCAAATCGAAAATGGTGAGCGTGCTATTACCGATCGAGATGTCTGCGAGGCGTGGCTGGAGGATCGGATCAGCTTTTGTTCGCCGCCCCCCGAAGTCCAACCAATGGTCTTTAACATCGACGATTACCGTAAAAAGCGGCGCTAAGAAGTCTTTTCTTTCGAAGAGCTACAAAAGTCCGTAATTCTTACGGCACAAGATCGTCGTAGTCCATATCGAACAGCGCTTTCAAACCCATGAAATCGCCAGACTTCAATCCTTCGCTGAACCAACGCATCCGCTGTTCAGACGTGCCGTGCGTAAAGTGGCGGGGGTCGGCGTATCCCGTCGCTTCCTTCATCAACGTATCATCGCCGATCTGGCGCGCGGCGTTGATGGCCTCCTTGATGTCACCGGGTTCCAGAATCTCATATTGGCGGTGGGCGTGGTGTGCCCAAACGCCAGCCAAATAATCGGCTTGCAATTCCAATCGAACTGAGGCTCGGTTCGCCTCGAGCTTACTTCCAGAACGTCGCACATTCTCGACTTGAGCGGTCAGCCCCAACAAGGTTTGGATGTGGTGGGCGACCTCATGCGCAATGACGTACGCTTGAGCAAAGTCACCGGGGGCTTTGTGCCGTCGAGCCAGATCTTCAAAAAAGGACGGATCGATGTAGACCTTGCGATCGGCCGGGCAATAGAACGGTCCCATTTGCGATTGGGCGATTCCGCAACCACTGTTGGTTTGACCCGAGTAGATAATCAGTCGCGGCGGCTCATAGTTGCCACCAACGTGTTTTGGGAATTGATCGTTCCAGACATCTTCCGTGCTTTTGAGAACAACCTCGATGAACTCACGCGTCTTGTCGTCAGGCGCGGGTTTTTGGCCACCACCCGGTTGTTGTTGCTGCTGGACCTGTGATGGCACCTGTTGCAGGAGTTTATCGGCGCCTTCTTTATCTCCCGTGATTACGTACAAAAGAAACAAAATGATTAAAC
>JBEBGH010000271.1:0-7431 GCA_040081565.1 Pirellulaceae bacterium | reverse complement strand
CTGGTGTTTCAGCGATCATTGATGGAACAACAGGCGAATCGTGGAGTTGTGGTTGAACAACCAAAAATAAACAACCGAAACGAGGGTTCGGTCCAATTGCGGTTGGCCCGGGCGATTCTAATTGCCGAAACGGAGTCAGTCCCCGCCGCTCTGCAGGCCATTTCCGAATTGCAACTGGATATCGAAAAAACCAATTATTCTCCGACCAAAAAACAAGAACGCTTGTTGGACACTGTTTCCAAGCTCCTGCAAACGCGCAACGCCAACGCACAGTTCACGGCTGAAGATATTCCGGCAGAAGAATCGCAATTGTTAATCGAGGAATTCGGGTGGATAGGAAAGTTGGGCATGAATCCCAAAGCAACACGGGATGTAGCAAATCGAAAAGAAGTCGAAGCGGCGGCTTCCAAAACGTCAATTGTGTTGGTTGGCGGGTTGATTGGCGGAGTGCTTTGGGGAATAGGCGGGTTTGTTGCCGCAGCTGTTGTCGCTTTTGTGTTGCTGTACCGGGGCTTTCGGCCAAAATGCGAAACGCAATCGGGTCGCGAAGTTGTTTATCTGGAGACGTTTGCGATTTGGATGGTTGCGATCGTGGTCGGACAGATAGCAGTCGCGATCGTCATTGCCGGTTTTCTTCGTCAAGCGGGCGGCGCGCGGGAAGAGATCTTGCGTAATACGCTGATGGTGATGCCCATCGTTTTTTTGGGCTCGTTGTTGATATTGTTCTGGCCGGTGTTGAATGGAATACCTTTTCGAGTCGTGCGTCGCGACATCGGCTGGTATGGGAATCCCATCATCGAGTCTGCTTGGGGCTTTTGGAGTTACCTGTCGGGTTTTCCCGTGTTGTTATTTGGCTTTTTAATGACGTTGCTCGTTTTGGGAATCATGAGCTTTTTATCGCCTCCCGCGAACGAGTTGGCGGGCGTCGAGATCATGGGGCATCCGATTCAAGAAGAACTATCAACCGGCGGATTCATGGTTGGGATCGTCTTCTTTCTAACGACAGTTTGTGCCCCCATCGTCGAAGAGACCTTTTTCCGCGGTGTGTTTTATCGATACTTGCGTGACTCGACCCGATTAACAGGGGCGATTTCCCGAATGACCATCGCGGCGTTGACGAACAGCGTCATTTTCGCCGCCATCCATCCCCAAGGTTTTGCAGGAATACCAGTGCTGACCGCTTTGGCGGTCGTCATGTCCGTACTGCGTGAATACCGCGGCAGTCTGTGGGGGTCCATGTTTATTCACGCCATTCATAATTTTGTCGTGACCTTGCTCGCCGTACTCATTATGAGTTAAGTTCGAGGGAAACATTGCCTCGATACTGTGGAAGTGAACGGTATCGATTGCCGCAGTGTTGCAAACATGTGGTTCGGAGGATTTTGTGGCCCGGATTAACGAGAATTTTTTGAAGTTGCAAGCGGGATACCTGTTCCCGGAAATTGCCCGTCGGGTGAAGGCGTTTGGGGTCGAACACCCGGATGCCAAAGTCATTCGCATGGGAATTGGCGACGTGACCGAGCCATTGCCCGCGGTTTGTATCAAAGCCATGCGGGAAGCGGTTGCTGAATTGTCTCATCGAGAGACGTTTCGTGGCTACGGGCCAGAGCAAGGCTACGAGTTTTTGCGAGAGGCCATCGCCAAACATGACTTCCAGGACCGTGGAGTAGATGTTCATGCCGATGAAATCTTCGTATCCGATGGATCAAAATGCGACTGCGGAAACATCTTAGATATTTTTGGGCCTGACAATCGAATCGCCATCTGTGATCCCGTCTACCCGGTCTACGTTGACACGAATGTCATGGCGGGCAATACCGGTTTCGCTCAGCCAAACGGACGGTTTGAAAAGTTGGTTTACATCGACATGCTGCGCGAAAATAATTTCGAGCCGATGATTCCAAAGGAACCGGTTGATATCATTTATTTATGTTTCCCTAACAATCCAACGGGTACGGTAGCCTCCCGGGAAGTCTTGCAGAAGTGGGTGGATTACGCGATCAAAAACCGCAGTGTCATTTTCTTTGATGCGGCGTATGAGGCCTATATCGCCGATCCATCGATTCCTCATTCGATTTTCGAACTGAAGGGAGCCCGCAAGGTCGCCATCGAGATGCGCAGCTTCAGTAAGACGGCCGGCTTCACCGGTGTCCGTTGTGCCTACACGGTTATTCCGCAAGAGCTGATGGCTGAGACGGCGAAGGGTGAAGAAAAATCATTGCATGCGTTATGGTTGCGACGACACACAACGAAGTTTAACGGGGTTTCGTATCCAGTTCAACGCGGCGCAGCAGCAATTTACACACCCGAAGGCCAACGACAGGTCCAAGATCTAATTCGGACGTATATGAAGAATGCACACACCATTCGCGAAGGCCTTGAGGCGGTAGGCTTTGAATGTTTCGGCGGCATTCACGCGCCATACGTGTGGGTCAAAACTCCCGCGAACAAAAAGAGCTGGGAGTTCTTCGATGACCTACTCTCGCGATGTCACGTTGTTGGGACGCCGGGCAGCGGTTTTGGTGCGGCGGGCGAAGGCTATTTCCGCTTGAGCGCCTTTAATACTGCGGAAAATACCCGCGAGGCGATTAAACGAATTCAAGCAGTCTATCAGTCGGGCCGTTAAAAGACGGGGGTCGCGAGGCGTGTATCGTGTCGACTGAAAAATCAATTGCAATTGTGGTTCGCGTCGTTGATTTCAGCGAAACAAGTAAGGTCGTTACTCTTTTCACACGCAATTTCGGAAAGATTACCGGACTGGCCAAAGGTGCCTACCGCCGTAACGGTCCGTTTGATTCAGCTTTGGATCTACTGTCGATTGTCCGCGTGGTCTTTATCCACAAAACTCATGAAGCGATGGATCTGTTGACTGAGTCCAAGTTAGAGCGACGTTTCAAATCGGCGAGTACGGACCTTGACCGTCTTCATTGCGCTTTTTACCTGGCAGAATTGCTTTCGGCCCTTACCGGCGAGGCGGATGCCAATCCCCAACTTTATGATGCCGCGGAATCAACACTGATTAAAATTGATAGCACTTCAGAATCCCCCCATTTTTTGCTGGCAACTTTTGAGTGCCAAATGTTGGAAATGGTCGGGCACGGGCCAATGTTGGATATTTGCGTGGGCTGTGGGGAGGCGGTGGCGGCAGATCATCGACAGTTTTTCGGGACTTTGGCCGGTGGTCTCTATTGTTCAACTTGTCGTGTTGGCAAGAAAAGTGTAATTACCCTCAGCCCAAATGCGTGGCAGCTCCTGGATTCACTCAAGGCCAACAGTCCGATCGGCAATCAAGTCGCGGAAATCGTTGAACCTTTTCGTGCCGGGCCGCGTATTCCAGCCGGTTTGGGCGAAGTGCGAGAGGTTTTGAATCACTTTGTTTCTCACTTACTGGGAAGCCGACCAAAGCTTCAAAACTTTTTGAGAGTGCCGTCCGGAAATATCTAACCAATTTAGCGACATGGAAGTCGATTGTGGTTGAAACCAAAACACGTTTGCACTGTTCTCGCCTAATGCTGACCTGGCAAGTGGTTTGTCTTTGTTCCGCAGTGCTGTGCGGTCTCGTCTCCGCAGGCTGTCAGGGATTCGCTGGGGCCGACAAGACTCGTCCTCAAAAATCGTTTTTTTCCAAATTCAAAAGCGCAAAAAAGAAATCGAAAGATCCGGAAGACGCCCTGGACCCATTGGGAGCACGAAACGCAGATCGAATTGTTCTGCAAGACCTTTCTCCGACTCAAATCGGCTCGACACTGAAATCAAAGTTCACTCGACGCAACGAGCCCGAAGTGGCGCAACGGCTTTACGATGAGGCGCAAGAACTCTACCAACAAGGTTTGCAATCGCGCGAGCAGAATCCCGACGGCGCAAGCCATGAAAAATCGTTCGAGCAAGCTGCGAAGAAATTTCGTTTGGCCGGATTGAAAATGCCTGATTCGTCCCTGGAACAAGACGCTTTGTTCTTCGAGGGCGAATCGTTGTTCTTCGCCAACCGTTACGTTCAGGCGAACCGGGCCTACGAAAAACTCGTTGCCAACTACTCGGGAACTCGTTACCTCGACATGGCTGAGTCGCGGCGATTCGCCATTGCACAATATTGGCTAGGATTGGCCCGGGAACAGGATAGCTTTTTGGCTGGGTTGCCGAGGGTGACTCGCAGCCGTCCCGTCGCCGGTTTGGCGGGGGAGGCGCGTCGTGTTCTGAATCGAATTCGCATTGATGACCCGACCGGAAAACTGGCCGATGACGCGACGATGGCTTTGGCCAACGCCTTCTTCGAAGCCCGCTTGTACCAAGATGCCGCAGAGACCTACGAAGACCTCCGACGGAGTTACCCGGGCACCCCGCACTTGTTTCAAGCCCACATATTTGAACTTAAAGCCCGGATGAACTCCTACTACGGCGAAAGTTACGACGACGAACCACTGGTGAAGGCGGATCAGTTATTACGGCAGATCGTTCTGCAATTTAGAGATCAATTGGGCGAGGAAGAAGAATATCTCGCCAAGGAAGGTGCGGCCATTCGTAACATGCTGGCCAACCGAGACTACGCGCTCGGCAGCTATTACGAAAAACGGGGTGAAAATCGGGCGGCGTCCATGATGTATGCTCAGGTTGCCAAAGATCATCCGCAATCGGAATTGGGCAAACTGGCTCAGGAGCGGGTTGCGGCCCTCGACGGCAAACAGCCGCTACCTACACAACACGCAGAATGGTTAGTTGAAATGTTTCCGCAATCGGATCGCGGGCGGCCCATGATTGCCGGAAAAGGTAACGACAGTTTAATTCGATAGGCGCTGGCTGGTGATTAATAACGAACTGAAATTCCCAGAACGATTGCCGTCAAGCGCGCTTTTGCTTTTGATCCTCGTCACGCTCGCGGCGGTCACTGGCGGATGTCGCGGCTATCACCTCGGCAATCAATATTCCTTCCGCAATGACATTCGCACGGTCCACGTCGCAATGGCGGAATCGGACTCTTACAGGCCGTTCCAAGGTCAACAATTAACGGAGGCGATTGTAAAACAGATCGAGTCACAGACTCCATACACAATTACCGAACCTGCTTTGGCAGACAGTATTCTGAGAACGCGACTAATGCGGGAATCCAAACGGGTCGCGGGTGAAAATCGGTTCGACGACGCTCGCACCGTGGATTATGGATGGCAACTCGAAGTGACTTGGGTCGACCGTAGCGGTGCACCGCTGATGTCGCGCCAGGTACTTTACGTTAACGACGATTCAACATTTATCCCGGAAGGCGGGCAATCATTAGGAAGTGCCCAAACCGCTTTGGTCGTAAATCTGGCCCGTCAAATCGTGGGCCAAATGGAAGCTGCCTGGTAGGTTTCGCGATTGAATGATCAACCTCCCGGTTTTGTGGAAGACGATTGTCAGGTAGACTATTATCTTAAAGCTCAATCGTTAGTCCTGATTTCTGGGTGAGGAGCATTGGATGTCAACGTTAATTACTAGAACCGAGGGCGACGTTCTCATTGCCTACTTCCACGATGTAAGAATTGTGGATGAATCCCGGATCGAAAGCATCGGACAAGATCTGTTGGGGCTGGTTGGGGACGCGACCAATGACAAGTTAATCTTGAATTTCAAGAACGTCGCGTTTATGTCGTCGGCGATGATCGGGAAATTGATTCTGTTTGGCAAAAAGTGCAAAGCGGCCAATATCAAACTGCGCATTTGCGGAATCAACGAAAATATTCAACAGGTTTTCAAGTTAATGAAACTTGACCAGGTATTTGAGATCGACGCCGAAGAAGAAAAAGCATTGGCCAACGTTGCTAAAAAAACTGGATGGTTTTAAGTAAGACGCGAGTCGGGTTTGGGTCGCAGCGTTGACGAAAAGCCTTTCCCAAACGGGGTCTGATCCTCACTGTCATTTCAACGGGTCAACCACCGATACGATAGGCTCTTAGAGTTCTTTCAGCCCTAAGGCTTTTTTCCTGCGGACTTGTTCATTGAATTTTGGGGCTTCTGAAATCGGCGTGGCGGCGGGATTGACCGCCGCGTTTTTGTGGACGATTTCCAGTTTGTGCTGGAGTCGGATTCACATGTCGGCGCTCGCCCTCAATTTTGCCAAGAATATTTTCGGAGCAGTCATTTTCTTTGCTCACTTAGCGGCGGTTGCGATTATCTACCGCCAGAATCTGTTTGCTGCATCTCCTACCGCGTGGTGGTACCTGACCTTAAGCGGGACGATCGGGATCGTGATCGGCGACCTGTTTTACTTTCGCAGTTTGCAAATTGTAGGTCCGCGCCGGGCACTCTTGCTCGCCACCACCGCGCCCCTGTTCGCGGTTGGAATCAAGTGGCTCTTCTTGCGGCAAAACTCGGCTCCACTGGTAATGATTGGAATTCTTCTGACTATCGCCGGAATCGCCATTGTCGTCATGGACAAACGAACGACGGGCGAAGTGAAAGCGATTTTGCCGGGGAATTTCCGAATGGGAATTGTGTTCGGTATTGCTTCCGCACTTTGCCAGGCATTGGGCGGCATGTTTTCGCAACAGGCAATGGCCAGTAACCAGTGCTCGGCGCTTGAGGGTGCCTTCATTCGCCTGTTCGTGGCCGCCGTGTTGACCACTTTAGTCGTTGTTGCCCGGCGAGAGGTGGGTGAAATGTGCCGCTTATCATTCCAGCCCTTGAATATAAGAGCAATTTTTTGGGGCACCGCGATCGGAACCTGGCTGGGAATTTGGATGAGCCAAATCGCCTTTGAAAAAACTGATTTGGCACTTGCGTCGACCATGTTGACGACCAGTCCTTTGTTCGCCATTCCAGTATTATATTTTTTTAATGGGCAGCGAACGACGACATTGGCTTTGATCGGCTCAATCATCGCCGTCATTGGCGTCTGGCTGGCGATCACCTATCAAACCTGACCAAGTAAAAAAAGAATTCGCCAGTCGCCCTCTTCAATGGATTCCTTTCACAAGGGCGAAGAATGCTTTAGAATCTGCAAATTGTTTTGGTAACTCTTGTTGCGATTGACCAAGACGCAATTCTCAATGGGATGGTCAAGGACTCGCCAATATGCATCAGTTTCTCGACGACGTCTGGAAACATCTGGTTCGCTATTTCTTTGCAGGTGTTTTCGCAATCCTGCCGCTGGTGGTGACCGTCGCGATTGTAGGCTGGGTCTCCAGTTATTTGGCACTGGGGATCGGACCGGAGACTTATGTTGGACAGACGCTGCAGATGATTGGCGTCACCATTTTGCCGAATTCGACCTCCAGTTATGTCGCCGGATGGACCGTTGTGTTGGTGGTTGTCTTGACGCTCGGAATGGTTGTGGAATTGGGTGCCAAGACCTACTTCACGCGCTGGCTCGAACAGATGTTTGGCAAGGTGCCGCTGGTTGGCAGTATCTATCGAACCTCCAAACAGGTCGTTGAGATGCTTGATACGAATAACAAGGAA
>JBEBGH010000611.1:0-1869 GCA_040081565.1 Pirellulaceae bacterium | reverse complement strand
AAAAAGAGGTGTTCGACAGGTGATCGAGCGTGCAGGAAGTGATTCGAATGAGCGGCGAGACGTGCCGAGCAATGCTCGAAATCATTCGGCTAAGATTCAGAGAGAAAATTTGCAAGTCGAACAGACATTTCCCAAGTGTCCGTTCCGACCTAAGTGGCCAATTTCGCGCTTGCCTGGTTGAGCTGAACGGGTCAATCAGGCGATGAGCGACGGAGAGGTAGAGGCGATCCGAACGTCGGCGCAGACGCCCATTTGGAAATGAGAGTTGGGTAGAATCAACAGCCAAGAGGCTGAATCTCGGATCTTCGCTCCGCCCCGGCGGTCGACCTTAGATTCACTTTGATGCTGAAGACGAAAACAACGAACCTTGCCCCTCTTGATTTTCCTAAACGACTCTTATAGGCGGCAACGACGTCTTAGTCCAAATACAACGAAAGCGGTGCCCACCAACAGGATGCTGCCTGGTTCAGGAACGGGATTAGTCGATCCGATGTAAGAAGTCGTTATCGGTCCGACAATGTTGTATTCGGCTGAAGGCGCAACGAAATCACCAGTTACCGCTTCGAGTGAACTCGTTGGGCTCGGATTAGCAGTCGTGGCAAAGTCCGTAGGGTTCACGTAACTGCCGACAATGGGCGCAATCGGCGGCGAAGTCAGGCTCAGTCCAAACTTGAAGCTCAATCCTGAAGCAATCGTTGGTGTTCGATAAAAAAGATAGTTCGCTGCGTTATCAATGAACAAGCCTTCAAACCCGGCAGAGGGCGCGTACAGGAATCCATCAGGGTCCGAAAACGTACCATTCGAAGCGGCGTTGGACGCACCCGTTATCGTCAAGGAGTGACTGGTTGTTTCAGCGGCCGGAATTCCAAAGACACTGGTGTACACGGTGCCAGTAAAGAAACGGGCATCAAAGGAAACATTGGCGTTGTTCAAACCAAGGGTGTCGACACCCGAAACCGTTGTCAACTGAAACGAAACTTTCAGAACAAAATCGGCATTGGACGTCGCACACGAAAATCCGCCAAAAACAAATCCAAAGAAGACGATTAAATTCCGCATTGTCAATCTCCGAAAAAACATCGATTATTTCAACCCCTAAACTCTAACATATTCGCCACATGGCAACAGCATAGTCAGACAGGTTTTCCAATTCCACAGAAAACACTGTGGAATCGATTTTTTTTGGAAATCCCAACTTCGTTGGTCGCATGGTTTGTTTCCTGCCTACCCACAATAAACCGTGTTGGGACCTGTTTTAGGGGATTGGATTGCGTTGCAAATGTCTTGGGTTCTTCCAAACCTTCGCCCTTCCGGAAGCGGCAGGTTGAATTCGAATTTGAGCGCACTCTCCACCGTTTCGCGCGGCAACTCGATCGTCTTCTTCCCGACGACGGCGAATGAGCTGGCACGGATTTCGTCCTTGAGCGGGCCGTCGTGGTCGAATCATTCGGCTAAGATTCAGAGAGAAAATCTGCGAGTCGAGCAGACATTTCCCAAGTGTCCGTTCCGACCTAAGTGGGATGCTGCTTGACGTAGTAACGGTGTCCGTCAAGTTGAGCACATTTGAGTCCCAATTGGATCGACTATGTAAATGAGCCCCAAAGTGAACTAGAATCAACAGCGATTCGCCGAAGTGTCATCCGTGGTTGTCCCTTGGGAGATGAGTCATGGTCTGCGAAAACGGTCGCCCGCTTAGGCTTGGAAAGCACCCTCCGCCCCCGTGGACGACCCAAACAGAACAATATCGGTGCCTGACACCTTTTGTCTTTTTCCAACTACCCGACACATTATTGGCTATGAGGGTAATTAGGCAATTCGGGCTTTTGGGCCGCAAAAACCGCAAGCTAGATTATCCGAGAAGCGAAAAAG
>JBEBGH010000610.1:0-1873 GCA_040081565.1 Pirellulaceae bacterium | reverse complement strand
TACCTTGGTAAATCCCAAAACCAACCGAAGCGATGTAGCCCAAAGCAATAGGAATCAAGTAATCGCGGATCGAGAAGGCCGTAGTGTATTCCAATAAAAGCAAAATGCCGAGGGGCAGAATTGTGCGACAAATTGCCGCCAAACCAAGCAGTGGAAGCGCATACTCCGGTGCCGTTAACATCTTTTCAAACGCCAACGTAACACCGTGGCATCCGGCAAACACAACAAGAACCACAATTACAAAAAAGACACTCAATCCAAATTCTCAATATTCAAAACGAAGTGAAATAATCCCAAACAACGCTGCTCAAGAATTCCATCAATCTACGGAGGTTGCTGGTTAAGCCTCAGACTTGGAAACCAACTTGTACAGCTGCCAAAATCCGGCAGCGATTCCAAAGAAAAATCCAACCAGCGTAAAAGCGATTCCCGTCTGCAACCGTTGATCTACAAAATACCCCAGAAGAGCAGGGGCCACTAACATCAGGCACGCTGAAATAATCAACGAAACTTTGTCCATCGCTTTGGCGGTTGCAGAACGATCATCCAGCGAGGCCGCGTCATCCGAATCAGTTTTCTTTTCTTTATCCATGACGCTTAATCTTGTACGACAAACCGCAACCGCCACAGAACAAAAAACTTCGATCCAACAAACCAGACTGGAGTGATTCAGGGAAAGTTCCAGCCCCTAATATTTAGGTTTGGCTCAATCAGCTTGCCTCAACGTCGATCAGCCTAACCTTTTTTTGGCGGAATTTCAGGCAGAGGGAGTCAAATACGGCTCACGTCGGCGCAAGATCGACACCGAAAAATAGTCCAAAATTACCATTGCCATAATGGAGAACGGACAATATTGAAATTTTGATTCATTACGGGGGCTCATTCCTCCACAAGTCCGCTTTTGATCGTTTTGTGTTCTCCGAACGCTCGTTATAATGCGTGCCGATCAAAACTGGCTCCTTATTCGTAAGGTACCTATCGGGAATGGTGGAGTGGAAATTCCTGGATCGACTTGGTGGTGGCGTTTGACGCCCCAAGCATCACCAATTCCTCTCGCTTGGGAGACGAGCGAGAAATGGGAGAATTACTGCTTTCGAGGGATTGAATCGGTAAATAGAGGTTTGGCTATTTTGCCAACGATTTCGGAGATTTAGCTTTGGTCACATTAACAAATCTACGTTCACAAACGTCGAAGGACTTGGCCCAATTGGCTCGCAACAATGGCGTTTCGGGCTGGAGCTCGATGCGGAAAGAAGAACTCGTTAAGGCAATTATGAAAACACTCAAGAAACGGGAAAAATCCGCAGTCCTGCAAAAGAAGGTTTTGGCGAAACCTGCTCCCTCTAGAAACGGGCAGATTCGAACTGAAGCAATTGCACCAAAACCAGCGGCCAAACCCGTAAAAAATCTGGAAATAGAACGATCGGCGATTGCTGCCAAGATCGAACGCGAATCCGCGGAACGCGAACGCTTGAAGGATTTGGCGTTAGCGGCATCCATGAAGAAGGACCAAAAACTGGTTGTTAAAGATCGACTGGTTTTGATTGTTCGCGATTCATTTTGGTTGCAGGCCTATTGGGAAATTACTCCGGCGACCATTCGCCGTGCAAAATCTTCTCTGGAAAAAAACTGGCGTGGCGCCAAACCCGTCTTGCGTCTATCGGAAATTGTCGAAGAAAACGACGCCATGGTCGAACGAGTCGTCCGTGAGATTCCAATCCATGGCGGAGTCGATACTTGGTACATCGACACGGTCTCTCCACCGAAGACTTACCGGGCTTCGATCGGTTATGTCTTCGCGAATGGCAAGTTCTTTTCGCTTTGCAAGAGCAATCGAGTATCAACTCCATCGCCAAATGCGAAGTCTCCGGAG
>JBEBGH010000609.1:0-1874 GCA_040081565.1 Pirellulaceae bacterium | reverse complement strand
CCTAAACAGCATGGGCGGCTTTGTCAGTGAAGGCATCCTGATTAACAAGCTTCTGTCGTCACGCAACCTAATCACCTACACGTCCCGCGATTGCACAAGTGCCTGCACGATTGCGTTCCTTGGAGGCTCCCGCCGCTATCTGTCCGACAAAGCGCGGCTAGGATTCCACAGTGCAAGTTTCGGCAGCTTGGACCAGAAGACCCTTCCGGAATCAAACAACGAAATGCGAAGCGTCTTGACCGCATCCGGCATTCCGGACGTTTTTGTAGATAAGGCTCTTGCTACCGATTCAACTTCGATGTGGTACCCTACGTCATCTGATCTTGTTCGGGCTAAAATCGTTACAGCGGTCGTGGACCCCGGAGAATTCGCGATATCAGGTGTTAAGGAATGGCGCGACCCGAACAAAATTGAGGATGCTTTCTCTCAGCTTCCATACGCTCGCGCGCTGAAGGAAGCGAACCACGAAGCATATACGAGACTCGCCATTAGTTTTTCCGAAGGGATCAAACTCGGGAAATCAGGCAATGAGTTGATGAATGAACTTCATGTTGTTTTTACGAGTGAAGTTCTGCCAATATATCTGAGAACAGCGCCTAACGATGCGCTGGCGCGGTACTGGAAATCTCAGATTGCGGAAATGCGGCATCTCAACAACACACCAGGGACTCTTTGTTTGGAATTTCTCAGACTTGTTCCTCGTAGTTCTGGCTCCAATCTCAACAAAATCCTGCCAAGCTCTCTTGTCAATGAAGACATGGCTTCACTCATGAATATGATCGAAACTACGCCAGTTGCACCTAAAGCACAGCTTGCCGCTTTACCCGACACTCAGAAGGACTTCGCTGAGGCCATTGCTGCATTGGAAAAGCGCAATCCGGGGGCATGGACTATGGTATTTGAGCCCGATAAGTACACGTCGAAACCGCAAGAACTGTGTAAAGCCTTCGTGGACTTCTACGATTCGATCCTGGCCATGCCGTCAGAACGAAGTGGTCCGATGCTGAAGGCGATCAGCACCCCTTCAAACTAGGATCGCGGCTAAACTTTTTTGCCTTTGACCGAGTCGAGCACGTTCGCAGTTTATGGACTGCCCGGCGTTCTGTGGGTTTGTCTGGCTGGGGTCGTGTTGCACGGCGGGACGAAGGCCGCTTTTGGCCCATCGCTTCAGCCGCCTGACGGAAGGTATCGGACTACCTTGACGGAAGGCCAAAAATCGAAGTTGGTCGAACACGTTACGCCTCAAGGTGCTGGTTGAAATCGACCCTCGTATACAGAAGCTGCCATCGGCTGTAGCGAGGCTGCGACCGGCAACGAGGCTAGCACAGTAGTCAGTTCCAGGGTGTGAAGCAGTAGCCTATCCCTGTGCATAGTCCCACCATAGTCCGTAGCGTCCAAGCCCGCACTGCAGTACGGATTAAAGGTATGCCGTGACGTGGGCGCGCGGGTACCGCGTGTCGCATCGGTCTTGCCTCCGTGACGATTAGGATCGGAAATGCAGCACCTGGGCAGCACGCGGTAAAGACTGAAACGCTGAACGTCGTGACTCGACATAACGAGTAATGGAGTACCCGTTAAAAATGAGCAAGCCTGTTTTCCACAGAGATCATCTCGACGCCTTCATGACCTTTGTCATTGACGACGTCCTGGATCCCAAACGCAACGATATCGCCGACGAGCAGCGCGCTCGCTTGCTCACCTACATGACGATCGCGTTTTATCTGACTGTGGCGGAGGAGCCGATAACCATCGGCACGGTATCGGAAAAGACCGGGTTCATGCCCCGGACGGTCAATCTCGGTTTTAAGTATTTAGCGGAAGCAGGCTACTTGGACCCGGAGCTGACCGTTGCCCGCCACGGACGCGGGCGGGCC
>JBEBGH010000270.1:0-7470 GCA_040081565.1 Pirellulaceae bacterium | reverse complement strand
GACAGACGATCATCGCAATTGCCGCCAAAATAGCGGAAACTTCCAGGGCCAACCATCCGGTGGTCATCAGTACGATCAGCGTCAGGAAGATTGCCGTTGCCGCCCATGCTCGGTCTCGTCGCAACGGACGCCATTCACTCACGTCACTGATCAAATAAAATGCCGGGTCGTTCCGAAATGCACGGCGGAAATGCCTCGTAGCCAACAGCAACAACGTGTCTCCCGGCTTGATCTCCACCGTTCCAAGTTTCTCGTTCACACGCTGACCACCGCGGTGCATCGCCAACACTGCGGCTCCATAAGTGGCCCGGAAATCAGCGTCGCGAAGCGTCTGGCCGACCAGCGGCGAGCTTTGCGAGATTACCGCCTCCCACAGACGCCGTCCACTTTGCGCTTTCGGTGAGACTTCATAATTGGGATCCGCCACGGGAATCAACCCTGGAATCTTTTCCAGCTCAACCATTGAATTCACCACACCCGTGAAGATCAAATGATCGCCGTGATGAATTTTTTGATCAGGACGCACCGGTGCGATGCGTTCTCCCGCTCGTTCGATCTCGATCAAGAATAGCCCCGGCAATCCGCGCAGGGACGACTCTTCGACGGTCTTGCCGTGGAGTGCGCATGTCGACTCGACGCGCATTTCCGTGAGGTACTCCCGACGGGCTTCGCCCAGTTGCTCCATTAGCTCCTGTCGATCGGGAAGTGACCGCAATCCAAAAAAGTACAGGTACAAAGCGCCAATGATGGCATAGGGCACTCCAACCCAAGCCAGTTCGAACAGGCCCATACCGCGGCCCAGCTCACTCGCCTCCATCAGGCCACTGACTACCAAGTTGGTACTCGTTCCAATCAACGTACAAGTCCCACCCAGAATCGTAAGAAATGACAATGGAATCAAAAGCTTGGACGGGGAGACCGAATTGCGTCGGCACCAATCAATAACCACCGGCATCAACATCGCAACAATCGGAGTGTTGTTGAGGAAAGCAGACAGTGGAATCGTGAGGCCGGTCAAGCGAAGGAAGGCGGCGTTTACCGTACGGGCCGAGCCCAAAAAGCGATGCCCCACATAATCCAAAATTCCTGTGTCGCGCATGCCAGCCGCAACCACAAACAACGCCGCGACTGTCAACATGCCCCCATTGGCGAATCCCGCGAATGCTTCCTTCGGCGTGATGATTCCCAACGCCGCGAGCGTCGCCGCACCGGCGATAAACAACAAATCCGGCTGGGTGTTGCTGCTCATCAAGGCGATCAACAATCCCAAAACAACGGCCAGCGTAATCCAAGACTGATACTGCTTGATGAAAGATCGAATCGTATTCGCGGGATCTGCGGATTGCTTCACGACTACAGACGCATTTAGAGGCGATTGTACGGCGCCAGATACTAATACTTGCGGGTTTGTCGACGGTAAAGGCTGCGTTTCTGCCTGGCAAGAAACGCCACTACCGAATGCGGAAAGCAAGATGATGAAACCAACACCAAGGCTGAAAAAGAAGTCCCTTGGGCGGGGAACTCGAATGCTTCTATTGAACCAGTATTTGGTTAGCGGTCGCGGTAAAGATAAAGAATTCATTACTATTGAAGTTTAGTTGGCATCCCGTTTGTTGCAACCGAAACGGTCTCGGTAGCCTGAGGGCATTAAACCAGAAATGCCAACATTTGGGCAAGGCAAAAGCCTTAAGCCCACCCAGCCTTTGCGGGCTGCGCAATCCCCCGAACAAGGAATCCGTGCTGAAAAAAAACCGGCGCGATGACTTCTGACGTAAACGTAGACGATTTCTTCGAACCGTTATTTGCTCGGAGGCAGTTTTGAAGCATCTGCCATCTCGGCGACTTTGCCTTGATCGATGAAGCGTTGCAGGTATCCACTATTTACTGTGATGGTTCTCTTGGAACGGCTCCAATTGGCACCGCCATCGCCGTTCACAAATCGGATGGTGACTTGGGAATGCCAATCGAATCGAGTAATTGCTGATTCAAGCTCCTTGAGCAGTTCGGCGCCCTCACCGGTTGAAAATGACTCGGCGTTGGAATCATAAGCAACACGTCCTTCCGTTGAATGGACTCCAGCGGGCATGAGTAGTGGTGCAAGCGTCCGGCGCCAGGACCGATGAATTTCCGCTCCGTAATCCTTCGCCTTGCGAATATCGTCTTCCGACATCCCCGCAGCTTTCGCCACGTCGGCGTATTTTTCGGAGTCGCTCGCAACCGCCAAGGCTGCAATTTGAAACGCGCGCCGGGCATCGCTGTCGTGCTCTCCATTTACGGGCCATTGTTCACGCGGAACCTCACGAGCCTCGATCATCAACGATGTCACGCGGGCTTTCAATACGTCGGCCGCACGATCCGGAAAATAGGTCGTGAGATAATAGGTCGCGAACGCGTCTGCCATGGTTTCTTCGTTGCCCAAAATAGGAAGATCAAATTCGCGAATCAACGCGTGCCCCATTTCATGGAGAACAACGTGCAACGTGACCTCGCGAGCAAATCGCGATAAGACGACTGGCCCGATACTCTTTTCTCGAATCAGGGGAGCCCCGGCCGCTTCGCCTGCAACCGGACCGTGAGTGCAATTGATGTGACGCAGCCGGTTGACTTCCGCGACCATCCGCTCTTCAACGATTTTGAATTGCCCCGCCGCAGCACGCAACAGTTCATCGCCCGTCGAATAGACCGATTCGGCATCTTTAAGAAAAGCCTTCACCTCGTCCTCAGGTCGTCCCTCGCTCAGAAGCAACACGTTAGAAACGATGTCCTTCATCTGACCAGGTTTGGTCAAATCAATGGTGCATTTGGATTCATCTTGGGCGTCAGCCTGTTTCGTTTGGGCCGTCGCTAATTCAACGACGAAACAAAACATGGAAGCAACAACAAGAAACAAAATGCGTCGTGATCGTTGAATTTGGTTCATCTTAAACTCCCTAATTCATATTGTTGATCGTTTCAAAAGCCCGCGGCTCTTGACGGCACTGCGGATCCAGCAACGACTATGTGCCGCGCTGGTCAACGCTTGAACCGACTTGAAATCATGGAAGGGAACGAGGAACCTCGTTTAGGATAGGCGACAAAGTGTGGACAGGCAACTAACAGAAACCACAAATTTGCTCATTGCCTCTCGGTTCGACGCCCCGACCGTAATACCCGCGAACTGTACGTTAGACAATTACTTGAAGTCGAACGAATCGTTCAATGGCTTCATTGCTTTCGGCACCCAGAATTGAAATCATAAAAGTGCGCATTCCAGCGGAATTCGCCAACGAACTGGCATGAAAATGGACCGCGCGGGTCAACGCTTGGACCGACAAAAAGTTGGCATTTTTTGAGAGCCTAAACGACAGGCTCTTTTCCCTTTGAACCATTCTCGCAATTGGTATCCCTTGATGTTGGATTCGTTCGGCCTCAATTGAAATGCCGTTAATGTTTTTAACCGACAGGCGGTCGCCGTCCACAAATCCACTAGAGATCAAAACCCGCAGTCTCGATCCTTCAAATTCGCGCTCGTTTTTTTGATCGAATCCGTACCAGGAAGAATTTAGAACCTGTCGAGTAGTCCCCGGTTGGAGAAGGGGCGTTGCAACTTTGTTTTGCTGCTGAATCACAGATGAGCTGGCGAGAATCATTTGTGGCGGTAAAGTATTCGTCTTCCACAGCTCGCGGCCAAACGCTTTGGTTACCGCAGAAAAATAGACTTCACCATCGATTACAGAAAGGTTCTTAGGATCCGAGGCTCTGACGCTGGCACTCGAATGGCGTACCGGCACCAAATTACCGGTCGTATTGACCACGCGATACAACTCGCGGCCATTGGCGACAGTTTCGGCCGTCAGGTATAGCGTGTCGTCGACCACCGTTAACTCTTGCGGGTTGGAACTCACAGAACCAGGAATTAGATCCGCCACTGGGTTAGTGCCTGCCGTAGTGCCATCGCTGCGCCATAATTCGGTTCCATTGACAGGATCGTTGGCAACGAAATAGAGCAAGTCGCCAACAGCAGTTAATTGATTGGTGAAAACCGAGGGAGTTCCCGAATGAATATCTTTGACCAGCCGCGTGGTAGATTTACTTCCCTTGCTGGTCCAAAGTTGGTCAAGTGAGCCGATAAAGTAAAGATCATCGCCAACAACAGTCGGTCCCGCAAAAAATGGAGTAGCAATCGAATTCGTAAACGGAATTGACCCCGCGCCAGTCCCGTCTGATCTCCATAATTTCCATCCTGTGCTGCGGGCCGCGCTAAAATACAATTTGTTGTTGTGCTTGGTTAACCCGCGGACATAAGAGCTGTAGGGTAAATCGTAGTTGTATGGGTTCGTGCCAGGATACAGATCTGCAACAAGCATTGTCCCAGTTGTTGTGCCGTCCGTTTTCCAAAGTTCTCGGCCGCTCACAGCATCAGTCGCCGCGAAATACAGCGAGCCATTAAACTCGATCAAATCCGTTGGGCTGGAAGAATTCGGTGTTAGTGTCTGGTCATCGGGATTGTAAGTCATACCCGGATAGATGTCTTTCAATAGCATTGTTCCCGTTGCCGTTCCGTTCGACTTCCACAACTCAACTCCAGAGCCAGACGTCCAGCCCGCAAAGAAGATCTCGTTGTCAAACGACTTGAATGCGCCCGGTTTCTCTCGCGGTCCCACGACTGAAACAGACTGCAGAAATGTCGTTCCTACTGCGGTTCCGTCGCTCGTCCATAAACCGAAACCTGTCCCAGGCGAATAGGCCGTGAAATACAATTTTCCATTGACTGAATCAAGGTGACCGATGTTGGAACCCTGTCGACCTGGATTGATGTCTTTGACCATGCTTCGACCTCCATCCGCTTCAATTCGCCATAATTCGCGGCCAGCCTTCCCGTTGTCAGCGGCAAAAAATATCGTGCCGTTGAGGCTAACCGGAGCATTTGGATTCGAGTCGGATGTCCCGGTGCCGGCTCGCAAAATCTCAACGCTATTCGAGGCATTCGGAGACCGTCGCCAGAAACCGAAGTGTGGTGATTCCGCGGCTTGCCGACTGAAAAACAGTAGGCCGTTTTTCTTGGCCAGACTTGTGACGTTGCCCGAATCGACTAACGTTGTTCCCGCAGCGGTTCCATCGCTTGTCCAAACTCCCGAAAAAGCAGTGAAATAGACTTTCCCATTCAACTCAACAAAATTGGCGGGGTAAGAGCCGTAACCATAGCCTTCATTGAAATCAGGATTGAGATCGAACTCCACCGTACCGGAAGTTGTGCCATCGCTGGTCCATAGTTCCACGCCATTGCCACTGTATTGCTGAAGCGATCCACCCGCGAAAAAGAGTCGGCCGTTCAGGTCGAACAAATTAAATAGGTCACCGCCCGTTTCTTTGACAAAAACCGTCCCTGCACTTGTTCCGTCGCTCTTCCACAATTCAGAATAGCGGGCAAAGAAAAGTTCGTCGCCAACAGCGGTAAGCTCATAAATCAAATCCAGCCTTCCCAATTCGACCAAATTGAACGAAGGATGCTCGATCTTCCAAAGTTCAGTGCCTTGATCAGCGACAAAAAACAGATCGCCTGCAACGTCCGTCAGTTCCATAAACGGACCGGCGGGAAGATTTTGCACGACCGTGGTACCAAACGCTCGCCCATTTGATCGGTAAAGAGATTCCCACGGTGAATTGCCTTTAGCTGTAAAGTACAACATACCGCCGGAAATCGTCAGGTCATCCGCGTGGTCCGAACCGGGAACCAAATCAATAACACGAGCCATCCGATTGGTGTTTGTGTCAACACGAAAAACATCGCCGGCACCTCCGACCAGAAACAAGTTGTTATTCAGTCGAACAGGCTTCGACAATGTCGAGCTTCTCGTGCCGGTAGCCAAGTCTCGTACGATTGTTGTGCCGACAACGGTTCCGTCTGTCTTCCACAGCTCGCGTCCGGTCTCTGCACCGTAGCCTTGGAAGTAAAGCGTTCCGTCCACATCGGTCAAATGGCGAGGCCGATTGTCGTCTGAGCCCAGCGAGGCCATTCGGCGGACACCATCATTCGTGCTGTTAACCTGCCACAAGTCCAGGTCGCTTGACCCCGGAGTCTTGCCTACGAAATAAACGTAGGCTCCGGACTCCACGGGCTCGCGAATCGACGCCCACAGGTTTGACTTGTTCAAGTTGACCACGTTGGTCAAGTCGACGGACAAACACTCGCGGTTTTCCAGCCTACAAAAAGAAAGTAGCGCAGAATGTGATCTTCGACTGGAAAGTGATCTGGGCGAGCGAGACATGCTGGTACTCCGGTGTTGCAGCAAGACTGAAATCATGGAGGGTTGAAAAACGAATCACTAGTCTAACTTCCGGAATTAGCTGAAAGTAGCTGGACAACTCAGTTTTTTGGCAGTTCGCAATCCAGCCAATTCGAAAACTGACGTAATAGAAGAACGACCGTTTCAAGAAGGCCTGCACATCCGCCGCCAACAACAGACATCGCTATTGTTTTTTGATTGCGTCGGAGAGCGACTTAAAGGCAGGATTTTCACTCAAGTGACGAAATTCAGGGTGCTGCTCGAGATTCACCGCAGTAAGATCGCGGAAAATACCCGCATCGTATAGCGACTGCAGCAATTTCAGGGCGCGTTCGGCAGCGTTTGTTCGAGCCGCGTCGTCCGAATGTGTTCCGCTGATTTGGGCCAAAGCTCGCGCGGCAGCAAACTGGTCGTTCGGTCCAAGGTCGTCAAGCCTTAGCAATTCATCGGCCGCGACGATTCCCTTCACGGGGTCCAAATGAGAAACACAAATCAAGCGCAGCTGCCGAAGACGAATTCGGTTTGCCCCATCATCGAGCTCCATCGCTCTTTCAAAATCTGCCACCGACTCCCCCCAGTTTTCCAGACGCAGGTGTGCGAATCCACGATTCTGGCGAGCATTTCGCAGGAACACTTTGGCTTTGTTTTGTTGGGGATGCAGCTGCAACAGATTTTCGAGGGTTTCGATAGCGCGATCTAATTGCTGTACACCTTCTTCGATCTGATTATTGTCGACGAGCATTTTGCCGAAATCACAGAGGCTTCCTCCCAAGTCCAGCGTGACACCGACGACTTCAGGATTCTTCCTGAACAGGTCCTCGCGAATGGCGATGGCCTCCTGGTGACATTGATTGGCTGCTTCAAATTCTTGCTGTTTACCGTGCACATTCGCGAGATTATGCAAGCTCAATGCCAGCGATTGGCGATGGAGCAACGTCTCTCCTGCTTTCTCAACAACTGTTTTCTTGAGTTTTACCGAATCTTGCAGTTCACGTTCGGCTTCATCCAGCTTGCCGGATTCCTTCAAGGCCAAGCCCATCACATTGCACAGCTCTGCATAATCGTATTGATAGGTTATATCGTCGGGAAAGTCTTCCAGAATTCGTTGCGAGATGCTTTTGGCATTTTTGAATTCGTCGATAGCCTGCGCATAATTCCGTTGATTAAAGAAGCTTGACCCAAGCGTTCGGTGCGATTCAGCCAC
>JBEBGH010000269.1:0-7514 GCA_040081565.1 Pirellulaceae bacterium | reverse complement strand
ATGGGGGGCTCCCATTTGATCGGGGCGGTTACTTTTGATTCTTCGATTTCCAAGACCAAAATCTCGCCGGGCGCCTGCCGATAAAAACGGTTGGCGACAGCTAGTAATTCGTCTTCGCCAAATGTGCAGTGGATGAATCCGTCCGCGGCAAATGCCGACGGCAAGTAGTCTTCATGCAGTAGCGCCGCCTCCCATTCGGATTGAGAAACCAGGTGCAAGATCGTGCGCTGACTCATCATTCCGTGCGGCCCGCCAGTTCCTGAAACGCCTTGGGCAAGTTCTCGATGACGTCCGTGGCGATGAGCGAGTGCATTCCCAGGCTTGCCGCCGCCAAATCGCCGGCACGACCGTGTAGGTAGGCCCCGGTTACGGCCGCGGAAAAAACGGGGAGTCCCTGGGCGAGCAGCCCGGCAATGACGCCCGACAAGACATCACCGGTTCCAGCCGTTGCCAGGCCGGGGTTTCCCGTCGTGTTTTCAATTTTGTTTTGCCCGTCGCAGATCAGGCTGCGCGGTCCCTTGAGCACCACAACAACTTGGTTGCGTGCAGAAAATTTTGAAGCTTCTTCGCGAGCCGCTTCCATCCCGAGCTGGGGATTTGCCGTCAGGCGACGAAACTCGCCCAAGTGTGGCGTCAGAATCCTGGGCCCGGCGTGGTTGGCCAAATCAACTTTCGCATCCGCGAGATTGCTTAGACCGTCCGCGTCGATCACCAGAGGCAAAGGACATTCCGCATAGAACCACCGCACGACAAACTGCAGGGCACTGCTGCGGCCAAGCCCCGGTCCGAGCACGACCACTGTTTTTCCGGCGAGGTGTGGTTTCGTGTCTGCCCCGACAAAAATGCGGCCTTCCTCGTCACTCGCAATTGGGACGACCATCAAACATGGCGAGTAGCCAGCAACGATTGGTTGTGCATCGCTGGCGGTCAGTACCGTTACCAGCCCCGCGCCGGCCCGCAGCGCGGACAGGCCGACTAACGCCGCCGCGCCGGGCATCGAGCGAGAACCGGCGACAGCCAACACGTGACCGCACGCGTTTTTGTGCGCGTCGTCCGCTCGTGCCGGAAGTCGAAGGAACTGCGAGGCACCGTCGATCATTTTCTTTTCCCCGCGCATTTCAACGAGATTAGACCGGCCAAATAAGCGGCTTTGAATCCGCCATCGACATTGACGACGGCCACGTTAGCAGCCGCACTGTTGAGCATACTTAAGAGTGCCGACAAGCCTCCCAGATTCGCCCCGAATCCAAAACTCGTCGGCACGGCGATCACCGGAGCCAGGAGATAGGCCGCGACCAAGCTCGGGAGGGAACCGTCAGAGCCCGTGACGACAATCGCGGCATCCTGGTTGTGAAAGCTGGTTGCGAGTTCCGCCAAACGACGTGGGCCGGCGGCTTCGACATCGGAAATCATCGTTGAACCCACGCCGAGCCACTTCAGGGTTTCTTCAGCCTCTTCCGCGATCGGCGCGTCGGTCGAGCTGGCGGTAACGATGACGACGTTACCCCGTGGAGTTCGTGGCGATCGTTCGAAGCGAAATGTTCGGCCCGCCGAGTTGTAAATTCCAGGCGGAAATTGTTCGCAAAGGAGTCGTCCGGCGGCGTCCTCAATTCGCGTCACCAGAACCGGTTTGTTAGCCTGAATCTGTTCTTGCACAAGGTTCCGCAAGACGTTGATGGACTTTCCGGGAGCATCGATTACCGGCGGAAAACCAGCTTGTTCCAGCGAATTGGGATCCAGAGTTTCGCTGGACGGTTCCGTCGAATAGGGACCTGCGGGTTCGCCCACGGACGGAAACTCGCCCGTTGGTTGCTTGGCGGTCGTGAACTGGTTGGCGAAATCGGCGAGCGTGATTCGTCCGGCACGAAACTGCTTGGCGGCTTGTTCGAATTGTTGTCGATTCATAATCCGGTTCGGTTGAAAGATTCGTTGGAGCAAAACTGGTGGCGGACGGACCTACAGCGATAAGCCCAATGTTATCGGCAGCCAAAATTATCTACAATGCTCGGCTCATTGGCGATTGCCCTGCGAGCGATTGAACGAAATCTTTCTTGCAAGTTATTCGGATCGACTTGCGATGAAAATTAAACCTCCGAGTTGAATGAAGGTCATGAAAAAAAGTTGCGTTTTGGCTTATTCTGGCGGACTTGATACCAGCGTCATTCTTGGTTGGCTGATGGAGCGGGGCTACGATGTCCATGCCGTATACATCGACTTGGGCCAACCTTGCGAAGATCCCCAGGCAATTCTCGAAAAAGCCAAAAAGGTCGGGGCAGCATCGGCTGAAATCATTGACGCCCGCGAGGAACTCTGCCGCGACTTTGCCTTTCCCGTTTTGCAGTTCCAAGCGAAGTACGAAGGGATTTACCTGCTGGGAACCTCGATTGCTCGTCCGCTGATTACTAAATGCTGTTTGCAATATGCGCGGAAAGTCGGCGCGACGTCGTACGCTCACGGTGCCACGGGCAAGGGCAATGACCAATGCCGCTTCCAGTTGGCCGCCGAGGCTTTGGAAGCCAACATCAAGATCATTGCCCCCTGGCGAATGGAAGAATTTCGCAACGAATTTCCTGGCCGCAACGAGTTGATCGCCTTCTGCGAGAAGAACAATATTCCGATCAAGGCGACCTCCAAGAAACCCTACAGCAGCGACGAAAACGTTTTGCACATCAGCTATGAGGCCGGAGAGCTCGAGAAACTGGATGTGAGCGGCGTGAAACTGGTTGACTTCGGTATGACCGTTTCGCCGAAAGAAGCCCCGGATAAGGTTGAATCCGTCTCGGTCGACTTCGTCGCCGGTTTACCCGTGGCGGTTAACGGCAAGAAATTGTCGGCACTCGGTATCGTGCAAGAGCTCAACAAGATCGGGGGCCGAAACGGAATTGGCCGCATCGACATGGTCGAAAACCGATTCGTCGGGATGAAGAGTCGCGGAGTCTATGAAGCACCGGGAATGTCCATTCTGTACGCGGCTCACCGCTACGTCGAGCAACTGACAATGGATCGCGACCTGATGCATCTGTGCGATCGATTGGCGCCAGAAGTCGCCGAAATGGTTTACTACGGCTTTTGGTATCACCGCAAGTTCGACTCGCTGATGGCCTTCAATCGCGAGGCGCAAAAAGATGTCAACGGTTCCGTGACGTTGGATCTATATAAGGGCAACATCGACATCTCGAAACGATCGAGTCCCAACAACCTGTACGACGAAGCCATCGCGACAATGGAAGGCGGCGGGTCGTACAATCAAACGGATGCCGAGGGCTTTTTGCGAATCCAAGGCCTCCCGTCCCGCGTTCAAGCACGTACGTCACCACGGAAATACTAAGAGTTTCGGATCTGGAAAAATGGCCAAACGAACCCGCCGACGCAGATCCAAGATTGCGGTCAACCTGAGCACTCGTTTCCAACCGCCTGGGCAGGTTGTCGCGCCCCCAGACGCGAAGGCGACTGAATGTTCAGTCTTCGCGTTTGGCAACGGAAAAATTCATGAGGAAGCGATCACGGACGTCCGCCGAATCAAGGAATTGCGGGGGCTTTTCCCGATTGTCTGGGTGAATGTTGATGGACTCGGCAATGCAAAACTGATCCTGGAGTTGGGCGAAGTCTTAGGCCTGCATGCTTTGGCCCTCGAAGACGCGATGAACCACCATCAGTTGGCGAAATGTGAGGACTATGGCGACTCGTTGTTCTTCGTTTCGCGGATGCTTAACTTGTCGCCCCAATTGGAATCTGAACAACTTTGCTTGTTTATGGGCAAGGACTTTGTGGTCAGTATTCAGGAGTTTCCGGGGGACTGTTTTGATTCGGTTCGGGACCGAATTCGCAAGAACAAAGGCCCGGTTACGACGGGTCAACCTGACTACCTCGCCTATTCCCTTCTGGATGCAATTGTTGATTCCTATTTCCCTATTGTGGATGCACTGGCCGATCGGCTGGATGAAATCGAAGATCAAATCGCCTCGCACCTTTCGAAAAAGGTTTTGCGCCGATTGCATAACGTTCGCAATGACCTGTTGATGTCGCGCCGGGCGATTCGCCCGTTGCGTGATGCGATTGGTCAACTTGTTCGAGAACCCTCGCCTTTGATTCAAAAAGAAACGAAATTTTTCCTGCGTGATTGCTTCGACCATTGCCAACAGCTGATCGACTTGCTCGAAACTTACCGCGAGTTGTGCTCTGACATGCGTGAGTACCATTTGTCAATGGTCAGCTTTCGCATGAACGAGATCATGAAAGTGTTGACAGTGATTGCGACGATCTTTATGCCTCTTAGCTTCATCGCCAGCGTTTATGGGATGAACTTTGACACCTCCAAGCCACTCAACATGCCGGAGCTGCGGTGGGAATACGGCTACGTCTTTGTCTGGGCATTAATGCTGGTTGTAACGATTGCTTTTGGGTTCTACTTCTGGCATCGCGGTTGGATATTTGCTAAAGAAATCGAAGATTCCGAAAATGACACCCGTTCATGAGAATCGACTTTTCCCGCCCTTTTCTTGCACTTTATTGCACGTTTTGTAAGCCAACTTTAGATATCAAAAACGTGATCGCAGGCTTTTTTCCGCGGCAACATTCATCAACTCCTTCAACTTGCCTTGAACCTCGACGCTCTTAATATTGTTTTGCCCGGACTGTTATTGGCATTGATCATTGGCCAAGCGGTTTATGTTGCGCTGTATTTGGCGATGCGAAAGCAGCCCAGCCAGGAACTCGGGGAGTATACGCCGCCCGCCAACATCGTGCTGTGCCTGCGGGGACGCGACCCGACCTTGGAGCGCTGCCTCGAGGCGATTCTCAATCAAGATTATCCGAACTACGAACTTCATGCCGTATTTGATTCGATCCAAGATCCAGCATTTCCAGTCGTCGAAGCGTTTCGCCAGCGATCCGCAATTCCGATTCGCATTCATGTGATTCCAGAATTTTCTGGTCAATGCGGGATGAAATGCGAAGCGTTGATTACTGCGATTCGCAATTTGCAGCCTGAATGTGAGGTCGTCGCACTGATTGATGCCGACTCCATTGCCGCGCGGAACTGGTTGACCGAGATGGTCCGCCCGTTACAGAATTCGCGGGTGGGAGTCGTCACCGGTGATCGTTGGTTTGAACCGGGTAGTGACCTCGCCAGTATTGCCCGTGCGGTTTGGAACGCAGCCGCGATCGTGCAAATGAACTTGTATCGGATTGCCTGGGGTGGTTCGATGGCGATGCGACGCGAGACGATTGAACAGTTGGGAATCCTGGACGTTTGGAGCCGGACGTTTTGCGAGGACACGGTTCTGGTGGACTTGTTTCGCGAACGAAACCTGGAGGTGGTCCGTCCACGTCTGGCAGTAGTCTTCAACAATGAAAGCATTGCCTGGAAGAACCTGCACTTTTGGATCGCCCGGCAACTGCTGACGGTGCGCTTGCACAATCGCATGTGGCCGTTTGTGTTCGGTCATGGCCTGCTCGTCGGTCTGACAGTATTTTTGTGTTTCGGGCTGTTGGTGGCGGACATTGCCACGAATCGGTGGGGCATGTCGGCTTTGGTCGGCGGAACGCTGGTGTTTGCTGAGCTGTTGAACTTCCTGTTGATTGCTTTGATTGCCAAAGAAAATTTGGCGATTCTCAAGGCAAATGGCCAACTCAAGACTCGTTCATCCATTCGACGCGATTACTGGCGTTGGCTCTGGGCCTTGCCCGTCACTCAGCTGGTTCACTTTTTGTCGACCTTGCGTGCCTTCCAAATGAAACATGTGATTTGGCGTGGGATCGAGTATCGTGTCACAAAGAACAAAGTAGAACTGCTCAATTATCGACCATTTCTCGATCGAAACACCAAACGACCCGAAACTTCTTCCGTCGAATAGTGCGCCGCATACTGCCCTTTATCCGAGTCAGTCGACTAAAATAGAAGCAGAACAATTGTGTCGCTGGAGGAAGTCAAGAAATGAACTTCGCATTTGGGTTTTCGTTGGTTGAGCTGGGACGGTACTCTTTTACCGGCACGCTTTTAGCTTTGCTGCTCGGAGGAGCGGTGTCTGCACAGGAAGACATCGTTTTCAACCGCGATGTCCGCCCGATTCTGGCCAACAAATGCCTCGCGTGTCACGGGCGTGATGAGGCGAAACGGGAGGCCAATCTACGGCTCGACACGTTTGAGGGGGCGACTGGGGCTGCTGGAGGGACTGCGGCTATCGTTCCTGGAAACTTGGACGAAAGCGAATTTTGGGCTCGAATCACATCTGATGATCCGGAAGAACGGATGCCGCCGTCAGATTCGCACAAGGAATTGTCGCCAACGGAAATTGAGACGCTTCGAAAATGGATTACGTCAGGTGCCCAGTATCAGAAACACTGGTCGTTTGAACCAGTTTCTCCGGTCGCCCCACCCGTTGAATTCCTGACGACCGCGGGTAATCCGATTGATGCCTTTATTATTGCTCGGCTGAAAAAAGAAAACTGGCAATTGCAGCCGGAGGCCGATCGTTCGATTTTGATTCGCCGCGTGGCTTTTGTATTGACTGGGTTACCGCCGACGCCGGAAGAAGTGGAACGATTTCTGTCTGACAAATCAGCGAATGCTTATGAACAGATGGTGGATCGTTATTTGGCTTCCCAACATTACGGCGAAGAAATGGCGCGTCATTGGTTGGATGTGGCTCGGTATGCGGATACGCACGGGCTGCACCTGGACAATGAACGGCAGATGTGGGCCTACCGCGACTGGGTTGTAAAAAGTTTCAATCGCAACCAGCGTTTCGATGAGTTTACGATCGAACAATTGGCTGGTGACTTGCTCGAAAAGCCGACCACCGATCAACTTATTGCGACCGGATTCAATCGTTGCAACGTGACGACGAGCGAAGGGGGATCGATAAACGAAGAATTCGTTTTTCGTTATGCAGTCGACCGTGCATCGACGACCGCTCAAACTTGGCTTGGCCTTTCTGCAGGCTGTGCGGTTTGTCACGATCACAAATTTGATCCGATTTCGGCCAAAGAGTTTTATTCGCTGTATGCCTTTTTCAATTCCGCCGCTGACCCGGCCATGGATGGCAACGCGCTGCTGACGAATCCTGTGTTGAAAATCGAGTCCGACACTGACGCGAAAAAATTATCTGAGTTTGATGCCAAGATCAGCGCGTTACAGAAACAGATCGATGATCGCATCGCCGGCATCGTCTATGTTGATCCCGCGTCGCTCAATCCGCCGCCGCCAGAACAACCGATCGAACACGTCTGGCTGGAAGATGAATTTCCGAGTAACGGGCGGGTTATCAGCGTCGGTCACGGAACCAAGTTTGTTTCAATCGACGACAAGGAACTAGTTTTCAGCGGGAAACGTTCGCTAAAACGCACAGACTCGGCCCTTTCCCAAGACGTGTGGGAAAACGGCACGATTCCGTTGACAATCCCGGCCGAATCCAAGATTTTCGCTTCCGTTTACCTCGATCCGGAAAACCTGCCTCGCTCGATCATGCTGCAGTTCTTCAAGAACGGCTGGCTGCACCGCGCGGTCTGGGGTG
>JBEBGH010000268.1:0-7519 GCA_040081565.1 Pirellulaceae bacterium | reverse complement strand
GATTGGCTCTTGGCCTTTACTGCCGCGGGGTTTGCCGACGCATAGCCGCGTTGCAAGAACAGTGCCGGTGTTTCCGGGCGTTCGGTGGCGACATGCCGAGGGTAATGGGTCGTCTCGCAGGAATCGCAATCACAACCTTCCTGGCACGAACCCCAGCGGACTCGTTGCTTGACCTCGCGAATATCGCACTTTAAGACGTTGTTCCAACTACGAATCTGCTCTTGATTGCAAACTGAGGTCCAATAGATATAGGGCGAGCAACGCTTGTTTTCTTCGCCATCACAGTTGTAGAATCGGCCCGCATGACCGACCTGGTGACGGTACAAATTTCCCCGTGTTTCTGGATCGCAAGGGCCATAGGTCGTGGGCCCTCCCACATTGATTCGGGAATCCAAGAGCTGCGCAGATGCAGGTTGAAAATTCAGCAACATCACGAGCCCAACGATACAAACGATATATTTTCGCATTGGATCTACCTGTTAACCGTACGGAAATTTCCCGCCAGAATGTTTATCGGGAATGCAGTGCCCGAAGAAATGGAAATGAAAGAACCGAAGGGAAAACGGGATTTTTGAGACACGTTTCTTTGATCGGCTTAATGCGTAAAACTGTCACAGATTAACACAATCGCCCTGAAAACAAATGAATTACGGACATTCAACGCCCTCGAGTCAATCGATTGGTTGAGAAAGCGTTTTGCAAGCGGTAACTATCAATAGCAGTGTTGGCAAAATAAAATGTCGGTCAACTTCCAAAGGAATCGGGCGACAATGAAACCAACCAAAAAAATTCTCGGGGCGGTTAGCTACCTCAACACCGTACCGCTGATCTACTGTTTTGAAGATTTGTTGGTCAACTACTCACTGAAACTCGACTACCCAAGTCGCTTGGCAGATTCGCTAGGGCGGGGCGAAATGGATTGTGCCCTGATTCCCACCATCGAGGTTCTAGGTGCGCCAGACTACCAAGTCGTTTCGGACGCCTGCATCGGCTGCCGCGGACCGGTTTGGAGCGTCAAACTCCTGAGTCGCCGCCCCATCAGCGAGATCCGTTCGATTGCCTTTGATGAAGGTTCGCGAACGAGCATTGCTCTTTGTCGAATTCTGTTGGATCGTTTTTGGAAGGTCTCTCCCGCAACCGAAATTCTTCCCTTTGACGCGGACTTTCGGACTTCCTCCACAGATGCCGTCATGATCATTGGTGACCGAGCCATGCAGGAAGATCAATCGTTTCCCTATCAGTTTGACCTGGGGCAGGTTTGGAATGAATGGACCGGACTGCCGTTTGTCTTCGCAGTTTGGGCAGCCCGACCCGAGGCGGACATGGCCTACCTGGACCGTGAATTGTCGATTGCCCGCGACAAAGGCCTGCACGTTGTCGAACAAATCGTCGCCCAATATCATGCAACTCATCATCTGGACGTGGCGCAATGTCGGCATTACTTGACCGGGCATCTGAACTATTACCTTGGCGAAGTAGAACGGGAATCGATGCGTCACTTTGCCCAATTGGCTGCTGAATTATCCTTAATTAGCCCTCAATCGAAACTGAATTTTTATGATTGCCAATTTGCTTGAAAAGGCTGTCGCCGGTGAGCGTTTGACACCTGCCGAAGGGCTGGAATTGCTGCGATGCAACAATCTCCCGCAGCTGGGAAGCGCTGCAAACGCGGTGTCGCGACGATTGCATCCGGAGCCTTATCGCACCTACAACATCGATCGCAATATCAATTACACCAACATCTGTACGGCGGTTTGTGACTTTTGTGCGTTCTATCGAGGGCCAAAAGACGCCGAAGGTTATGTTTTGCCAGCGGAGGAAATTTACGCGAAGATCGCAGAAACCGAGCAGCTCGGCGGCGAACAGATTTTGATGCAAGGAGGACTTCATCCGCACTTCAAGCTTGACTGGTACGAAGATTTGTTGCGAGGCATCAAAGCTCGTTTTCCGACCTTGAACATTCACGGGTTCAGCCCGCCCGAGATTCATCACTTCACAAAAGTCAACAAACTTTCCCTGGAAGAGGTCCTGTCACGACTCAAGGATGCGGGCCTCGGAAGTTTGCCGGGAGGCGGCGCTGAAATTCTGGTCGATCGCGTTCGTTCGGCAATCACTCGCGGCAAGGTCATGTCGGACGACTGGCTGAATGTCATGAGAGTTTGGCATCGGCTAGGTGGACGCGGAAGTGCAACGATGATGTTTGGCCATGTCGAGACCTTGGAGGAACGGATCGAACATCTGGAACGCCTGCGGCAGTTGCAGGATGAAACGGGTGGATTCACCGCCTTCATCTGTTGGACGTTCCAACCCGAACATACCCAACTCGCTCATTTGCCTCCGTCAGGCAGCCATGCCTACCTGCAGATGCTGGCCGTCGCACGACTTTACCTCGACAATTTTCAGAACATGCAATCCAGTTGGGTCACACAGGGTCTAAAGATTGGTCAATTGGCGTTGCAGTTTGGTGCGAACGATATGGGCAGCCTGATGATTGAAGAAAATGTTGTGGCCGAGGCTGGCACCGTGCATTATCTGACGCTGGATGAAATTCGAACATCGATTGCCGAATTGGGATATGAGCCACGGCAACGAAATGTGCACTATCAGCTTGTCTCACCAGAGCTGGAAGCCAAAGCTGTGGCGGCAAACAAATCCTGGGTCAACACCCGGCGTGTGCTTCAATCGAAAAAAACTCATTCACCGGCCAACACGGTTTCTCAAGTTGTCGAGCTGACCTGATGCGCAGAAAAAACAGCCGCGACTTTTTGGCCGACGGCTGTTAGTTTTGGTTTCATTAGTCAGATCACGGCTTGATTTAAACTCGTTTTCGGCGGCGAACTGCGAGTCCGCAAACGATCAGAGTCATGAGGCCCAATGAACCTGGTTCCGGCACACTGGAAATAAAGCTTGGAGGCAGCGAGGTTGAGCCAAAGACCAAACCGGTGAAGTACGAACTGGTTGCATTGGTGTTCATCAACCACTCCACTTCGAAATTAAGTGGACCAACCACACTCGAGGCAGCTCCGATACTAATCACCTGGTCGGCAAAATACGCATCGGCTGCGGCGAGATTCAAAAACGTCTCGTCAATGACCAGGTTATCTTCGACAGTTACCATTAGTCGCAGCGTATCAAACCCAATACCCGTTGAGGATTTGTCAAAAAACCCAACTCGCAATTGATCATCTCCGCCCAGCAAATCCATGCTGAGGTCAAACTTCGAACGGAAAGCCGTTTCGATGCCAGCCGAGTTGCCGAGCAAACCAACGCCGTAAATCGTATCGAATTCATCGCGAACTGAGGTGTTATCCGCCAACAACGCGTCAGTTAATGCCGCCGATGGTGCGATTTGATAGTGCGAGAAAGCGGACGACGATTCGACCACGATCCCCAAAGCGTCTGTTGAACGATTGTGTCCGACGATGGCTTGTGCCGTTCCGAAATTGGTAATCGATCCGTCGAAGGCATCGACAATTCCCGATACGGCTATTTTGGCGGACTGAACTCCGGTGCCCATCGTTTCAGATTCGGCTCGGACAGTTCCGCGGGCTGCACCGAGGGTCGTTGAAGGCCCCACGAATCGTGCCGCTGCCACCGAGATTGCGCTGTCAGCGTTGTTTGAGGTAGCGAAAGCCTGCGAGAACCCTCCACCTCCGCGCGATACTTCGGCATCGGCATTCGCCGATTGGCCGCCATTTGCCACAGCCTGAGCACTGCCGAAAAAAGTTGATTGTGATTCAGCAACTGCCAGCGTGCTTCCCAACTGCCCGGACAAGTTCGAGGACGCGAATGCATCGGATCGTCCATCACGTCCCATGGAAGTTGCAGAATTTGATCCACGACCAGCGATTGCGAGTGACCGCGATTCAACCGATCCGCCCACGGTCGAAATGGACGTCGCCGTTGCATTGGACACTGCGAATCCGCCAACGCCCATAACGGCTGGGGTACCGGCAATCATGTCGCCACCTTTGGCCGTGGCATTGGCTGTGGTGCTCGTCGCGAGTCCGACGTCACCTGAATTTGCAGTAGCTTTAGCGTTAGCATTTCCACCACGAAGCCCATCAATCGACCAGCGAGTATCACCACCAGTGGCATTGGACGTGGCGGCGGCATCAGCGCCGTTGGCGGTCGCATCTGAAAAAGCACTCTGAATGTTGCCCGCGACGGCTGAGGAGTTTGCAATCGCAGTCGATTGTTCGGCGGTTGCTGCCGCAGTTGACCTAGCGATAGTACCCAAGACGTCAATGATTCCGTCCGCCGGACCACCATCGGCTCCTGCAGTTGCCGTGGCCGATCCTAAACTTGAAGTCGAGGTTGCCTGGGCCAGCGACACGTCGCTGCTGTTGATAGCTTTCGAGAAAGCCGACGCCATCGTTGCATTGTTTGCGGTACCGATTGCAGTTGCGTAACTTTTTGCACCGCCACCGCCATTTAGTTCTGGGATATCGAGTCCGCGCCCACCCTGACTTTTGGCGACGACTTTTACGTCTTGACCCGCGGCTGAAGACTCGCCGTAGCCCTTCGCCAGTGCTCCGCCGCCAAATCCCAAAAATCCGAGGGGCGAAACCAGCTGAACGCCACCGGCACCGATATCGCCGCCGCGAGCGTTCGCTTCAATAGTTACGCCACCCTTCGCGTTCGTTGAATTGATATCGACTTCCGCGCTTCCGCCGTTACCGCCAGCCCAATCAAGAGTTGAAAGTGGATCAGCCTTCACAAAGTCCGCTCCGCCACCGCCAAAGGCATTTGCGCGAAAAAACTTTGACAATGCACCGGCATTATCCATGGATCGGTAAATCGCTTGTCCACCAAGGCCAACGTAGCGATCTTTGGAATCGACGTCGCCGAAAGAACCAGCCTTGCCGCCGGACAAATTCATGATCATTCGCAACGAGTTGGCACCGGCGCTGGCGCCGGAACTATCGAAGGTAAACGCGTTGATCGAAGTCGCCGAGCCGCCTTTGGCAAATCCGAGTTTTGTGTTGGTCAGAGCGGATCCACCGTTCCCACCGACTAGCGTCGTGCGGTATTCGAGATCAGCCCCGTTTTGGATGATTGCCCGAGAAACGTCTTGGTAAGCAATCCCGCCATTACCACCGACTGAGCCCAACAGATGGCTGCCCGCATGTCCGCCGATCGCTCGCATCGATACGTTTTGAATTTGATTGTCACTGTAAAAAGATACGGCCGCATTTCCGCCATTGCCGGCGCTGTAGGGAGCCAGTTCGCTGCGCCCGCCGTTGCCGCCGATTGCCGACACGGTACCGGACATTGCGCCAACAGAATTCAACGTGTCCATCGAGAAGCCGGAAAACGCGTAACCACCGTTGCCGCCAACTCCATCGATGCCCGCACCACCGCCACCGCCGCGTGCGCTCTGTTCGAACACGAGATTCGTCGATGCAGATCCGGAAACTGAATTATTGAGCGCAGAATTCGCTCCATTACCACCGCTGTTTCCGCCAACGCCGCCGAATTGTCGGGCGATTACTGTAACCGCGCCGGCAGTGTTTACCGCGACAGCTGAAGCCTGCGCGGCTCCGCCGGCAAATGAATTGCTGAATGGTTGTCCGCCACTGAATCCGGAGTTTCCGCCGACTGCAATGGCCGTCGCAGCCCGAACTCCAACAGCACGAGCCACCGCGTTTCCGCCGCCCCCACCTGTGCCTCCGAATCCCGGGATCGCACTTGAGCCAGGAGTACCGCCGTTGCCACCGTTGCCACCGAGACCACCCAATGCGCGAGCAAAAGCCGTCGCGCCCGCGGCAGAAGTGGTCGCCGAAGCATCAGCTCCACCACCCCTTCCTCCATCACCACCTTGGCCACCATCGGCCGTCGAACCTGTTCCGTTTCCGCCCTTGCCGCCTTTGCCGCCTTTGCCACCGAACGCCGATGAACGTGCATTGCCGGTCAACGTGACTGCACTGGCAAATCCACCGGTGCCGCCGGCCGTACCATCAACTCCAGGATTCCCATTGGCCCCGTCGATGCCATTTGTCCCAGGGGTGCCGACCATTGTTTTTTCTTCGGCACGTGAGCTGTTCGGGAGCGCGATTTGGACGCATAAGCCACAGGCGATGGCAAGGGCGAGAATTGTTTTGGAAAAGGAATTCTTCATGATGTCTCCGGCGGTGTTCGTTTCACGAGTTGAAACAGATAGGTTTGATTGTAATCGAAAACCAAGAAAGTTCATCTTTTTGAAAGCCTTTTTTGGCGGTTTGCTGGCGTGTTTTGCGTGCGGTTTGACGTGCCGAAGGATGGGAGGTCCGCGATTCTCCAACACGTCGAATACCCCTAATGAAGTTTCCACGCCTCCATCGTCGGGCGATTTGAAAATTCTAACCGCATCTGCTGCTGGGCAAAACAGCAATATTTCACGTCGTCGGAGTCCCGCTTGTTGTTTGCCGCGCGCCCCAAGCCAGCCGCAAATATCGAATTCCGAGCCCGCCCAAAATCAACGACGCGCCCGCCAAAGTACCAAACGAAGGCCGCTGATAACTCGCCAAACCGCCATAAGAGAACAGTACCCAGACTGGCACAAACATGGGCTCGAGCAGTGTCAAAGCCGAAGCCTCATGACTGTTGACTCGCTTGATTGCCCGCGCGAACAGAGCGTACGGCAATCCCATTTGCAGCATTCCAAAACCGGCCAACATGCCCCATTGAAAGCCCTTCGGCCAAATCCCAATCCGCATTACCAACGGCAACAAAATCAGTGCGGTAAAGAAATGATTCACAAACACGACCCACGCCCCATCGAGGTGTCGCAACCATCGCAACGTAATCACAACTCCCGCAAAACCTAGCCCCGACATCAAACCCAACACGATTCCCCAAACACTTGCGCTGCGAGGCTGACAAAACAGGACAACCAAAACGCCCAGACAAATCAACGTCCAATCAGGCCATTCCTTGCGCGTAGGGCGTTCACCAAAAAAGAAAAAACTGATGAGCAGTACCCACATCGGTGAAGTGTATTGTAACCAGATGGCCAGCGTGGCTTCGCAATAGACCATCGAACTAAGATACGTAACATTCATAAACGCAAACGTGAGTGCAGAAACAAGCAATCGCCAATCCCACTCAACGCGGCGCACTAGAAACCACAACACGATCGAAGCAAATGCGGCTCTCCAAAATGCAAACAGTATTCCCCGATCGCCCTCCGGCCAAGCTTCAAATAAGGGACTTTTTGCAAACAGTCCGCTCATGCTCCACAACAAGGTGGCCATGACGATCAGCCAGCGGCCACCGGAAAACCGTCTTGTATCTTGTTGCCGACTGTCCAATGGATGCTCGAGTCGAGGAGGGAAAAAAACGGAATATTTGTTGAATTCACAACCGCCAAGTGACCTTGTCGGTTCTCTTTTGCTTCCGCTAAACTAAGATGTTCATAGGAAGTGACCGAAAGTCTGCGAACCACAGAATTGAAAATGTAGCTAGCGGCAGTTATCTGCTTTGTTGAGCCTAGCAGTTTCAACGGGAGTTCAGGAAGATGAAAATCTGGTTATCACTT
>JBEBGH010000608.1:0-1900 GCA_040081565.1 Pirellulaceae bacterium | reverse complement strand
CACGGTTAATCCACCTGAGAATGCTTTGATGCGCCCAGGTCGCGCCGTCGAACCCGGCAGCTTTTGCGTTCCACTGATCTTGCTTGTACGCGATGATGTGCAGCCCGGGAAGGCCCTCTTTGATCGCTAACCCCCTCCATAAGTCCAGGAACTGCCGGACATTGGGCAGGCTGTCCGGACGGAACAACATGAACAGAGGCTTGCCGTCCACCTTTACATATCGCGGATCGGTGAACATCGGAAGCAGGTAATAGAAGTGCTTCGTGTAATCCTCAACACCCGGATAGGTCTGCTCCATCAACATGCGGTCTGACGCGCCGTACCAGATTCCAGTCCAGCTCTCATTCGCCCACGCCACGCAAAACGGAAAATCCGGCTCGCCCGAACGGACAACCTCCTGCAACGGCCGCTCGAGAATCAGCTTGCCGCCAAACCAGTAGTGCCAGTAGCAGAACGCCTCGACACCGTAGGCCGACGCCATCTCTGCCTGCGCTGCACGCGTCTCGGGAACGCGTAGGTCGTAAAATCCGAGATCGGCTGGAACATGAGGTTGATAGTGACCCGGAAATAGGGGACGCGCCTTCGCGACGTTTGTCCATTCCGTAAATCCCTCTCCCCACCAGGCACTATTCTCAGGGATTGGGTGAAACTGCGGAAGGTAATTCGCGATAATGCGGGCTCTTGGCACTATAGAATTCGGATTTTTCACGGTCGCAGGGATATTGCATGATTCGGTGATTCAATGCAAGTGACTCTGTTTTTTGCACACGCAGAGCCAGCACCATGCCAAGGTCATAGCCTTGACCCCTCGGGCATTCCTTTAGTGTATCCCGCACATTGACGAGCGCCAGAACTCACAATCCAATTATTTTGGTTGTAGATTGGCCAATTGGAGAAGTCTTGTTGCGCCATGATTCGTATCATCTGGTAGGATTTCGTTTCTCCCCGGGTAAGCTTGAAGAGGAATAGGCTGCAAGATGGTATTTAGTTCTACGGTATTCCTGTTTCTCTTTTTCCCGATTGTGCTATCAGTCTATTTTCTTTTGCGCGGAGAGCTGCGAAACGTCTGGCTTCTGTTGGCGAGTTTGTTCTTCTATATGTGGGGCGAGCCGTTCCTCGTCTCGATTCTGTTCATCACCATATTGGTGGACTATCTGGCTGGATTGCTCATCGCCGATGGCTTTGGAACAGGCCCGATAGAAGCACTGCCGCAGGGCGAACCGAGGCGCCTGCGCCAGAAACTCGGCCTGATTTTGTCGATCGTGTCCAATCTCGCGCTGCTGGGTTTCTTCAAGTATTTCAATTTCGGTGTTGACAGTTTTAACGCTGCCATGGCAAGTATTGGTATTGAGGGTGGCCGCTGGACCACTGCACCGCAAATCACGTTGCCGCTCGGAATCAGCTTCTACACGTTTCAATCGATGAGCTACACCATCGATGTGTACTTTGGTCACACGAAGGCTACTAGGAAACTTCTCCATTTCGCGACCTTTGTAACACTTTTTCCGCAGCTCGTCGCCGGGCCCATCGTGCGTTACAAACAGGTCGCCGACGAACTGGTTTCTCGGGCTATCAACCTTGATTCCGTCTCCGAGGGTGTTCGACGATTCGTTATCGGCCTTGGAAAAAAAGTCATTATCGCAAACACGGTCGCGTGGCCCGCCGACCAGATATTCGCCTTGTCGGATTCAGAGATCACGACCTCGCTGGCCTGGTTCGCAATGTTGTGCTATACGCTGCAAATCTATTTCGACTTTTCGGGATATTCCGATATGGCAATCGGGATGGGACTGATGATGGGATTCAGCTTTCCGGAAAACTTCAACTATCCCTACATCGCAAAATCGGTGCAAGACTTCTGGCGAAGATGGCACATGTCACTATCCACATGGTTCCGAGA
>JBEBGH010000607.1:0-1900 GCA_040081565.1 Pirellulaceae bacterium | reverse complement strand
GGACTATGTCGACGAGTTCTTCCCGGCGATCCGGCGAATGTTCTTTCGCGTGTTTACGTTTTCCAAGCCTCTAGTCGCCGCCATTTCTGGTCACGCGCTGGCAGGCGGCTGCGTCGTTGCTTCAGCGGCCGACTACCGAGTCCTTGCGCGCGATGCAAAAATCGGCATGCCGGAGCTGCGTGTCGGACTGGCATTGCCAACAGAAGGAATTGAGTGCTTTCGATTTGCAGTGGCCCCACATTACTTTCAACGTGTTGTGACCAGCGGAGCTTCGTTTTGCAATGAACAAGCACTCACTGCCGGTCTAGCCGACGTAATTGCCGAAAATGGCGATGTACTTCCGCAGGCCCTGGCATTCGCGGCCGAGTATCGACAGATCCCCCGCAAAGTGTTTGCTCTGACAAAAGAGCAGATTCGTCGTCCGGTTTTGGAAAAGATGAACGAAGCAGAGAGAGTGTTTGGCTCTCGAATTGCTGAACTTTGGAAAGACGAAACAGTCCGCGAACAAGTCCGCCGCTACGTCGCCGAACGTCTGTAACGACTTCTGCTTAAAATCCGTGGCTCTTGGTGAATTTGCTTGCGAACCAACGGCCAACAGACGACCAAACGTAACCGCCCAATCGCCCGTCGCGGGTATTCAAAAACGCATAACCGATTTGGCCCGGCTGGTAACGAGCAGAGTTTCCATACTGCAGGCTCAGGTTGACTTTGACGTAGGCATCCAGCAGTTGCCATTGTTCCTGCGAGGAGTTGTTATTTCCGCGACCGGCCTTATGGTCCTGTTTTTTCGCAACCGGCTCTCCATCTCCCTTGGCGGAATCGGCAGGTGCAACCGCAAGAGGGCCTCCGTTGGGCGAGGCAAACGCTTCGTGTGGAAGTGTTTTCGTTGCTCGCGGATCGACCGAATGAATCGTCGCCGACAGACGAGAAAATCGAGCGCCCCACACATGCACTTTTGCCGGCGAATTCATATGTTTAGTCAACGAATCCGCGTCGACTTGTTTGACGAGGGCGATGGCTTCTAACGTGTCTGGGTCCCCAACTGAAACGATTTTTTGACCCGAATCAAAAAACCGACCGAGTTGGCTGTCGAGATCGGGCGTCAGGATTTGTCCGGCGATTGGTGCTTTGAGGCTTAAGCTGTTTACAAGTTCATCAAGTTCCTTTAACTGATCCGCCAACGAGTTTCCCATCTCGCGCTCGGCCAAAGCAGCCGCGATGTTGCCTTTTTCGTACAGCGAACGGGCTTTCAACTCGGAGGCCTTCACCTCGGTTCGCATATCGTCCCGTCGTGCGATCAACTCCGGGTTGGACATTTCCACAAGCAACTGACCCTGTGAAACTAGTTGATAGGGTTCGACATGAATCTTCTCAATGAAACCCGACGCTATCGCCCGCAAGTCGCTTTGCTGCCGGTGGTCCAAGACAATCGGGGCCACGACGCTAGGGGGCGCGGGCAAGACGAGTCCCGCCAGCAAGGCGAATCCTCCAACAGTCGACAGGGACCGAGCCATTCGCCGTACTCGCCGCTGATCCCATTCGTCGGCAACTTGCAGACTCCGTATCAAACCCCGTATCGCAGGAATTAACCAAAGCGTTAGTCCTAGCCCGCCAATCAAGACGCCGATGCCCTCGAGCAAATTGCAGGCACCCACGAACAGGGTCACCATTAGGAGTTGGCTCCAAACCCAGGACGCTACGCCATAACAACGGATGAAATTTTGCAACCGATTGTCGGTTGGCAAGACTGTTTTGGGATCGAGAAAAAACTTTTGTGCCAGCGCAACGACGAACTGTCGTCCTTGTTGAAACAGATTGGGGGCATCGATCGCATCGGACAAGAGAAAATATCCGTCGAATCGCATTAATGGATTGAGGTTGAAGATAACGGTGTGCAAGG
>JBEBGH010000267.1:0-7556 GCA_040081565.1 Pirellulaceae bacterium | reverse complement strand
AATCAGATAATCAACCTGATTCGCGGTCATAGCACTTAGTTCTCGAATTCTGGCAGCGTCCGAGTCGCCTTTGATGTTCTGCCAATTGACGGCAGCCGGTCGATTCATAACACCGCTGGGTGAAAGCGATATTCCATCGATCAATTTGGAAAGGCCTTGGCGCATCGCCCGCGGATGATCGAACAAAATCACCGAATGCAAACTCGACGTTTCATAGTCCATCATTTGAGCGGAAGCAAAATGTGCGGACTTGATCCCATGAGCTTTCGCATCAACAACCATAGCGTCCAGTAATTGCAGATGACCAGCCATCAACGGATAGCGGGGATAAATGTGCTTTTTCAAGCCGCGTCCCAATGCCAGTGCGATCGAGACCAACAGCACAACCCACAAGAGCTTCCAGGTTCGTAGCGAAAAGTTGGCGGCACCGCGAACAATGCCAATCACGACCAAAACATGAATGAGCATTGAACTGGGCATGCTGACAAACGGGTTAAGTCCCATGCGCCTTCCAATGAGAATCACGAGCGGCGCGGCGGCAAACCACATCAACCTGACGACTTGTCCGCGTGTGACCCGATCCTCAACGCCTTCCGCCGCAACGGCGGACTGGGCTTGGGCACGAGCCTCGAAAATTTTTAACGCACCGTAACCCAAAACCAAAACCAAAAAACTCCAGCCCAATTGTCGACCGACCATTTCCAAATGAAGAAAACTTTCGAGCCTCGGGATTTTGGCGTTCGCGTCGGTGTTCCAGACAAAGTAATAATAATAGAGATAGTCGAAGTTCAAGACATAAAACCAAAGACAGGCAATGGCGGCGATGAACATCGCACGAATCCAGCCGCGCCGCCGACTGCGCTTCACGAATCCCTGACCAGACCAAAGATCAACGAGCGCCACGGGAGCCAATGCCAAGCTCAAGTAAATCGGTGCTGTTGCCCGAAATAGGCAACAGACTCCGACCGAAAAACCGAACCAAAAGAAGTGTCGGGAGGCACAAGTCGTTCTTGCCACCAAAGCCCACAGTACAGATGCCCCGTACATCAGACCCAACGAGAGATCCATACGAAAGTCTGACAATCCGCCGTTGGTGAAAAACAACATCGCCAAAGTGGCAATACTGAAGACCGAGAACGCGCGTCCACGAAAATCCATCTTCCAGACCAACCGAAGATAGATTTCCAGCGTCACCAGATAAAACAACAATTCCGCGACCTGAATCCAAACACCCACCAGTCTTGTCGGCTCCATCCAAGGACCAAGCAGGGCGGCGATCAAGATCGGCAAGCAGGTAGTGTTGTTACCAACCAACGCCTCGTTCAGTCCATTCGGCAAACCTTCCTCATCTGCAATGGTCATCGCCCGAAAGATCTTTTCGTGGTAACTCATCGAGTCGTGAAATGGCTCGTGCACGCGATAGAATAGGCCGTTGCAAACGGCGGCAAATAACCCGAGTGAGAGCGCACACGTGAGCGGGATTAAGATGGATGATTTGCGCGTTGACCAGGTTTTCGACGGTGAAATCGGCCTGTCAGAAGCGTCAACCTTGTCCAATTCCATCTTGCTGATCCAGGTTAGCTCGCGTATCAGGTTTTCCAGTTAACGCGCATTGTTTGGCTTGAGCAGTTGAATTGCGTGCTGCAAAGCCCGATCTGTAAAATCCATTTTTTTCGGATCAGAACCGCTGTCTGGTTGAGGCTCTTGCGTATCCGCCGAATCGTGCGATTCATGGCCCGCCGTGTTGGTGACCTCCAGGATCGGCTTCATGAAAAAGTAAGATGGCTTCGGTGTAAAACGAAAACCTTCTTGAATGCCGGCCAAGTCCCGTAAGTGCCGTAGTCGATACAAATTGGCAATTTCGATTTCGTTGACTGGGATTTTGTGGCCGGGATTTGGAAGCACTCCCCACTCCGAACTTTTATTTTGCAAGGAACTCGGACGATCGATGTTTTTTCCACTCGGTCGCCAATAGCTGGCAGTCGTTAGTTTCAGGGCGCTACGGCGATTTTCCAACAGGATCAAGTTCTGCACGGTGCCTTTACCGAAACTTCGCTCGCCTACAACCACCGCTCGTTGATGGTCCTGAAGGCATGCCGCAAGAATTTCGCTGGCGCTCGCCGAATGGTGGTCGATCAACACCACAACTGGCATGCCTTCCGGCAATTGCATATCGGAAGTTGTTTCATGTCGCTCTTTAACAATTTGTTCACGACCGCGAGTCTCCACGATCAATTTTCCGGCAGGCAAAAAATAGTCGCAAATTTTTACGACCTCCGGCAACAGGCCTCCGGGATTATTCCGTACGTCGATCAACAAACCGTCAATGTTGTCGCGAATCTCTTCCAAGGCCGATTTGAATTCAGCCGCAGTATTGTCACCGAATTGAGTGATTCGCAAATAGCCCAGTCGAGGATGGTCACGGAGTACGAATGACCATTTACCATTCGAGTTCAGCCAATCGCCTTGTACCGAGGGCACATCGATTGGCCGACGAGGCACGTTAAACGTCAGCTCCTGCCCGGCGCGGCGGACAGTAATTTTTGCTGAAGAACCCGAGGGTCCTCGAATCATCCGAACAACTTCGTTGCGTTTTGTGAAGTCTACAGGTTTGTCGTCGATTGAGACTAATTCGTCACCGGGTCGCAGGCCCGCCTCGCTTGCCGGTCCGCTTGGGATGGGAGCCAGCACCACAAGCATTTTGGCTTCCTCATCCAGATCGATATGCATTCCGATGCCGTCGAATCGCTGTTGCATATCTTCTTCAAAACTCTTGAAATCGCCATCGTGGTAATAGGTCGTATCGCGATCAAACTTCGACAACATTCCATCGATCGAGTCGTCGAATAAAGTCCGTTCATCCGTCTTCATCAGGCCCTCATGCATGACAATGTGCATGGCCTCAGAATAGAGTTTGGCGTACCGACTCCTGGTTCCAACGGAGTAGCAGGCCAATGAAACAACGGCAGCAATTGCGATGATGACGATGTTGCGCAGGGGCATGGAAAAACTTCAAACCAACGTGAATGTGAAACGCGGATCGTCATTCTAAGTCATCCGAGTTGTTTCGTGAATGACGATGACTGCTTGAAAACCGTTGAAACAACGAAAAAACCGCCCTGAATGAGGCCTTGGTAAGAGGCGATCATGCAGGGCGGTGTTTGCTATTTTAGGAGGTTAAACAGGTAACCGACTATCTGCCAGGGAAGTTATACGCCTTGTTCGACGGGTCAAAATCAAAATCGGTCAAACCAACATTTAATTCGACTTTGGTGTAAGTGTATTCTTCGATCAACTGTGGCTCGGCGCCTTCGCGACTCGGCCAGTTGTAAGAGGCGAAACGAACTGGGATTTGCATTTGGTCATCGATAAAGACCTGTGCTTTATAGAATTCAAATGGTTCTTTGCGTTCATTGTGAATAACCTCAATCAGCGTGCACGAGCGGCCGTTGATTTTGGCGCCTTCGCGATAATCGACTTCGCAAAGTCCAAACTGGCGATCGCGTTCAGCCTTTTCGATTAATTTTTTGACCAGATTTTCCAAGCCCGCTTCGTAAATCGGGTGGCGATTTCCTCGCATTGCCAGTGCGCCATCTGGATCAAGTTCAAACGTTTTGAAACCCGAAATCACTCCCGGCTCATGTACCAATAGTTTGCCTTGATGCCGACCTTCGACCCAGATCACTTCACGTCCTGCGATCGGTTTCAAGAATTTCATGTAAACGCTGAAAGGCACGTCGCCTTTGTCCGTGTTGCGAGGATTACGGACTTTGATCTTCATGAATTCCTGATCGCCGGTGACGCCGTTGACCGTCTCGCGCTTAACCAGCGTTGCCGTGTAGTCGCGAATGTTCAGCCTCATGTTTTCCAATCCGTCGTAAGCCGTTTGGATGGCTCGATCAAGCGGATGGGGAGCAGGGGTTGTGGCGCTCCGTAATGCAGCGGGTGGTTCACCCACGCCGGAAACGATTGGTTTAATCGACTTGGGGGCAGCGGCTGCAGGCAATGCAGCAACATGACTGGGTTCCTGAACTGGGAGTTTGGCCTCGCGATAGACCGGTTCCATTGTCTCTTTCTGTTGAGGTTCCTGTGCCCCGACGGAAACAGAAAAAGAAACCAAAGCAAATCCGAACGAACAAGCCATTGCAAATTTCTTGCAATGTTTCCTTACAACCATAACATCCTCCTTGATGGCTCCGGGCGTGATCCCTTGTGTGGTGGGGGGTGGGAAGGGCGTCTGTCCCGTTTTATGAATTCTATTTCCCAGAATTCCACCGTAGTCTAACTCGCACTAATCAACGCTACAATGACAGAGTCATCGCAGGGCTTGGCTGGTTGATCGACTTTGAGCTAGCATTTGAATCTGGGGTGCTGTCAAAGAATATCGCCATTTCGAATGCGATAATCACAGTCGTTTTGATTGCCCAATTCGCATCGTTGTCTCAACCGGAAAAGTCACCGATGACAAATTGAGAATTGGCAGGATTACTGCATGACCACAAGAACTTTTTATTTATTTTCGTGTAGGAAATTTCGAGCATGAACCCCGCAAAGCCAACTCAAAATCGCTGTAAAAAGTTTTTCCCGTTTTGTCGAATCAGACGACTTCGTTTTTACGCGCTCGTGTTGGTTTGTCTGTTCGCGGCTAGCCGACTGTCGGCACAGGAAATCGTCGCTGATCGGATCGTTCAGGGCGGAACGATTTTGACCATGGACCCAAGCCGTCCGACGGTCGAAGCCGTGGCCATTGCCGGTGATCGGATTTTGGCAACCGGCAGCCTTCGCGAGTTAAAACGTTTTGTCGGTCCAAAAACTGAAGTGATTGAACTGACCGAAGGCCAGATGGCGATGCCCGGCCTGATTGAAGGCCACGGTCATTTTCTCGGACTTGGGCAATCCTTAATGATGTTGCGGTTGTCCGAGGCTGAAACTTGGGACGAAATCGTCGATCAAGTTGCGGCTGCTGCTAAGGTTACTCCCCCAGGCCAATGGATCATTGGTCGGGGCTGGCATCAGTCCAAATGGAAGGAAACTCCTCAACCAAATGTCGAAGGCTATCCAACCACCAAACGCCTGGATGAACTGACTCCGAATAATCCGGTCCTGTTGACCCACGCCAGTGGTCATATGAGCCTGGCTAACGGCTATGCCATGCGACTTGCCAAGGTGGATGGCAACACCAAACCGCCAGCTGGAGGCGAAATTCTAAAGGATGAACAAGGCAACCCAACCGGTGTCTTTCGCGAAACCGCACAGTCATTGATCAATCGGGTTCAAAGCCGCGATGAAATGCGAATGTCTCCGGAACAACAACTCAAATTGACTCGGAAGGCGATTGAACTGGCGGGAGCGGAATGCCTGAAATACGGTATTACCAGTTTCCAGGACGCCGGGACATCGCTGGGCGATCTGCGACTACTCAGAAACATGGCGATCGCCAACGAGTTACCCATTCGACTGTGGATGATGGTACGTGACAGTAACAATGGGATCGAAAGCGAACTTCCTCAGCTCAAGTCGATTGGATTAGGGCGAGACTTTTTTACGTTTCGAGCGATCAAGCTTTCGATCGATGGAGCTTTGGGCCCCCATGGCGCTTGGCTGCTCGAGCCGTATCAGGATATGCCGACTTCCACAGGCCTCAATACCATTCCGATTGAAGATGTGCAAAAGGCGGCAGAACTAGCAGTCCAGTTTGACTGCCAGTTATGTGTGCATGCAATCGGGGACAAAGCGAATCAAGTAACGCTCAATCTGTTTGAGGAAGCACTCAAGAAACATCCCTCGCCAATCAGTCGCCGCTGGAGAATCGAGCACGCTCAGCACCTCGCGGTATCGGACATCCCGCGCTTCGGACAACTTGGTGTCATTGCTTCGATGCAAGGAATCCACTGTACCTCGGACGCAATTTTTGTTCTGCAACGATTAGGGAATCTCCGAGCAAAGCAAGGAGCTTATGTTTGGCGCAGCCTGCTCGACAGCGGCGCCGTGGTGACGAACGGAACCGACGCGCCGGTTGAGAATGTAAATCCTTTTCCGTCCCTTCAAGCGACGATCACACGTCGACTGAGCGACGGAATGACGTTTTTTCCTGAACAATGTTTGACGCGCGAGGAGGCGCTGAGAAGCTACACCATCGACTGTGCGTATGCCGCATTTGAGGAAACCATCAAAGGCAGCCTGGTGGCCGGCAAATTGGCCGATATTACCATTGTCAATCGGAATCTGTTGACCTGCCCAGCCGAAACGATTGGAGCCACCCAAGTCGTGAAGACGATCCTTGGGGGAAAGGTCGTCTATTCGAACACACTCTCAGATTCGAAGTAGTGAGCTGGAATCCGAGTCGTTTCTGTGGGACGACTAAAACTTGAATTTTAGACCGGCCAAAATCGATTTCGAAACGTAATCGCAGTTGTCACAGGATGGCGGCCCGAAATGAATTTCGTTCAAAGCAACCTGGATTTCGCCGGCATTGAAGTAACGGTATTCAACAAACCAATCCAAGTTGCAAGTTGCTTGTCCGTTAACACCAACGATCCATTGATAGGCCAGATTGGAATTATTGCGCGCGTCCTGATTGATCGCTGAAACGCCGTTCGCATTCAAGTTAACATCGAAATAGGCGAAACCTATTCCAGCACCCACATAGGGCTTAATTCCAAAAACATCGATATCGGCAAAATCCCAGTAAAAGTTGCTCAACCCGGAAACGGTCGAAATTTCGCCTTCGAGTGGCACCAAAGTCGGCAAACTTGTTGGCAAGGGCATTTGTTCTGTTGCGATGTCGTTGGTGCGATAGCTCAATTCATAATCTGCCCTCAAATTGCGGCCGTGATTGATGCCTAATTGCAAGCCACCGAGAAATCCGTCCGAGGCTTCGACGTTGTGGACGTTTCCGATTGCACCGAGTCGACGGATGCCAAAGTCACGTAACGAATTATTTCCCACAAAAGCCGTGGCATGGAACAGACCCCAATTACCACACATTTGCGGATTACCGCCGCTGCCATTCGCTTCCGCTTCGTACTCACTATTGTCGAAACTCTCCCATACGAAATTCTCAGCGGGCAAAAAATTCGATTGCTGTTGACTGAATTGTGGCGCGCTAACCGTAGGGCTCGGCGGTTGTTGCATCAATCGCATTTGTTGTTCATTGAAGGGCACAAAATTCGGTGCCGAAACTGTAGGATTCCCCCTTGAAGGTAAATTAAAATTTGCCTCGCCGGCGTGCACATTATGGGGGAGCTGAATTGCTGCGCAGGAATCCTGAGGGAAGGTGACTCCAAAATGGTCTTTTCCCTAGGCATGGGAAGCGGTCCCGGCGATGGAGGTACGGACGTCTGGAGCTTGAATGGAGCAGGTGCAACTTTATCTTGTGCTTCGATGAAAATCGGATCCGCACGTGTTTCCGGAAAGTAAATAGCCTGGTCTTGATCGGTCTCTTGAGGCACTGCCGACTGTTGCCCGGTGGCTAAAAAAGTCGCTTGACGAACTTGCGAGGCATTTTTCCCAACGGTCGCAGGTTGAGTCGGAATTGGCTGCGCGCGATTGATCGG
>JBEBGH010000266.1:0-7557 GCA_040081565.1 Pirellulaceae bacterium | reverse complement strand
TTCAGTCCAAGAATATGCTGGTAAAGTTCTTTGTCTTGCATAAACGTTCTCCTTGGCGGAGAATTCTAACAAACCCACGAAATTACCGGATGGACCAATACGTTCCTTTCATCCATTCATCAATCGAGTCATCTTGTGGTGCCTGCCTCGGGTTGCCGTCTCCCGATTTTAGTAATGCTCGCCCTCCGGGTAGGCCAAGTTCATTAGGAACTTCAGCACGGAATTGATCAGACTCTTTTGGGGCATTCTCGAGTTGGGGGATGGGGAGAGGCTGGTGATTCCCCTCCACGACATTGAATTTTTGTTGAGCACGAAGAAGTTGCAGTTCGGCATCAGCGCGAAAGTAAGTGGCTCCAGCGAATTCATCCGGTCGGCCAACTCCCTGCTCAAGTCGTGTCTTTCGATCTGTCTCAATCTTCTTTGTCACTTTGACCTGTTGCTCCAGTATCGAAATGATCTTTTCTGGCTCATTATGGAAATCCAGCAGTGCAGTGCAAAGGCGTTTCTGGGCGTCGAGCAGGCCGAAAACCTGTTCGTTGCCCTGAAGCACTCTTATTTCTTTCGGTCCGAGCTCAGCCATAACGGAGCGAATTCGCTCTTTCTTCAACTGTGTTTCCCGATCGTCACTTGCATCTTCCCGAAAGGCTGGATCAACCTCGTTTTCCTGCGGGAGATTGTCCTGTGACCAGGCAGTTGCGGTTGCAATTGAGATCAAAGGAAAGAACACCAGTAGCAAACGAATCATGGCACGGTCAAACTTGTTCATTGAACAACCTTTTCAAAATGGTTCTGCTGAGGAATTTTATCGCGGTTCTAGATATACCCAAATCATCAAGCCAGCCGAGAAAAATCTCCAGGGTAATCCTCGCATCCCAGGAAAGGCATAAACCATGCCGGGATTCATACCGGAACCTGCTCCATACGCTATGTAAGGTGCGAACAAAAACGCACTTAGGTAACACAGCGACAGGCATCCGAAAATAATTCTTACCCATACCATGCGAACAACTCTTGTCCAGCCAAGCACCCCGCTTGGCACGATTTCCACAGTTGATCATTGGTTGGCATTGTAACAGGAGCTGGGTGGATTCCGAGAGAGTGATGATCGTGCTTTTTATCCAATAGTTCACTGTCAACTTTTCTTGGCGAATTCCACTCGGTTATCGCACAAAGAAGAAGACAATGTTCTCTAGTCGAAAAACCACCATCAGTATACCAATTGCTAATGAAGCACCTGCGAACAATATCGCCCCTTTGTTGTATGCGAAACACGACAAACTCAACGAAATGGTTGAAAGCACACATGCGACAATGCCTACCGCAAGAAAAGGGTAGGCCAGAATCGCCGTAAAGGTAGGCCCCTGGGGAGCAGGACCAGTAAATGGTGGTTGTGTCAAATAGGAAAGTAATGTCATCAAGAGGTTGAGTACGATTGCTACGAAAGCCATCACCAACATTGCCCGCGATGAATTGTTGTTGCGCATATTCAATTGCGTATTGGTCGTAATTGGCTCCGGTACCCAGTCACAATTAGGGCACGGATTGCGTAACCCTCCGCGTCCAGCCCCGCATTTCGGGCAAGGATACAAATTTCGGCCATCATCCATGTCGTATACCATTCGTCCGATTTGACTAGCCGGATAACGTATTGAAAACTATGCGTCGGGATAGATGGATCACTGCCCTTGAGTAGGTTGTGGATCCCTCACATTTTGATCAGGCGTTTGACTGAGCCGGCGGGGCGGTTCATTGCTCGATCAGTCTATCATGAGGTTTGCCAAGTGGCAAGTTTTTGGCGAATCAAATCCTGACCTAGCACGCTGCCAACTTCTCCAGAAAATATTGCGATCAACATACCCCACCCAACCGGAGAAGATCATAACCAACAGCATCGGGATGGACCTGGTGTTGATTCCTAAGGGGACATTTACGATGGGCTCGCCACCGAGTGAAGAGGATTCGGAGGTTGACGAACGACAGCACGAAGTGACGCTCAGCCAGGACTACTATCTTGGCAGGCACGAGGTGACGCAGGCTCAGTATGAGAAAGTGATGGGAACAATCCGAGGGTTTTTATAGGGGATAGTGTAGCTGAGCGTCATCCTCAGACGGGACGCGTGGTCAAAGATGGGGACAGCTCAAACCATCCGGTCGAGGGAGTTTCGTGGGCCGACGCGGTGGAGTTTTGCAAGCGGTTTTCGGAGTTGCCCGAGGAAAAGAAAGCAGGTCGGGTCTACCGCTTGCCGACCGAAACGGAGTGGGAGTATGCGTGTCGTGCAGGAAGCAAGACGGCGTTCTGTTTCGACGAAAGTGCGAAGTCGCTAGATGACTACGCTTGGTATAGTGACAATAGTGGGTTGCAAACGCATCCAATAGGTGAGAAGAAGCCGAACGCATGGGGTCTGTATGACATGCACGGAAACGTTTGGGAGTGGTGCTCGGATTGGTATGGCCAAGACCCGAAAGGTGCGGTAACCGATCCTGTCGGACCAGGAGAGGGTTCGTACCGCGTGTACCGTCGCGGCTGTTGGGATTCCAGTGCGGCGAATTGCCGGTCGTCGCTCCGGGACAGGTTCTACCCGTCAGTCCGCGACGGCGGCTTCGGTTTCCGCTTGGCCCTGAGTCCGTCCGGATTCACCAAGTAGTCCTGACAGGAACAGTAAAGCGGAGCCAGCGAGTCGGATGCACGCAGGGAACCGGGTCGGATGGACCAGCAATTTTCAGTCGCCAACTTTTGTGATTCGATCAATCGGTGCAGTTTGATGAATGCGAATGCCGTTCTCTTCGGGACTTCGAATTCAACCCATATAACACTGGGATCATTAACAGCGCCAGATTTATCAAACCAGGCATAACGAATAGCAAGAAAAACGCAAACATCCGTTGAATCCCTTCCCTTGCTACTTCTCCCCATATCCAAGACGCCAGGGCTATCGAGAAAAAGCTCCAAGGAGCTCCAAGAAGCATCGGAAAAGCATATACCCATACCATGCGAACACCTCTTGCCCAGCCAAACACCCCGCTTGGCACGATTTCCACAGCTGATCATTGGTTGGCATTGTAACAGGAGCCTCTACCGCGGGATACGCTTTCGAGTAAGCAAGGCAATTCTGCTGTTCATTACTTGGTTGAAATTGGCTTGACTTTGCCAGACAATGGGAATGCTCCCCCCAAGCATTCGCGCCGATCTGCGAATGGGGGTGGATTTCCCTACCGACCCCAATCCATAATTCAAGGTGGCTTGAGCGGTTCCGTCGCGGTTCCGATTTTTACCCAAGGACGATTCCATGATTGATCATTTTCATTGGCTGTTGTTTTGGTCTGGGGTCTTACTTGCTGGCTGCGGCCAGTCAGCAGTGATCACACAATTCCCGTTGGAAACTCACCGAGGCGAAAATATTGAAACGAGTCCGGCGCCGATGCACGAAAGGCCGACGCTTTCCGCAGCACTAGGAAAAGCTTCCCAGAAAAACACACCTCCAAACGACAGGGCGAAGCCATCGCCTCCCCTGGCAGTGCCGTCGCATCTTTCAGGTGACCAACAGCCTTCGCCGGATGCTCGAAACGATGACGCCGCACCCACTTCCCAGACGGCTGCGAAGAATGCGTCGCCTCAGGACACCCTGCAGCCTTGGGAAACCCCGCTGGGACTCGTCCGAAATGCGATTGAAGGGATAGAACCAGAGATCGATAAAACTCGCGCGTTAAAGCTGCTGTGGTTAGCGCAGCTCAACTCGGGTCAGATCGATCACGCAGCAACGACTCACCAAGAGATACAGCAGTTGATGATGAAGTTAAACGAGTTGATGACGGCCGCCCGAGAAGAGAATCGTCTTGACGATTTTTACGGTCTCTACATGCTCGCGTACCAATTGCATGGCCAAACTCGGACGAATGAGGAGATTTTCCTAGATCTGATCGCTGATCGAGAATTCGGGCTGGCGCTTCTAGCTGCCCAACAGGCAGCAACAAAGACTGTACGTATTCCTTACCTACGAAAGATCTTCGATGCCGCCCTGTTAGCTGGCGACACGGCGTATATGCGCGAAGCCGCTCTTCAACTGCAACAGGCCGGTGCAGGTAGTGAAGCCTTGGTTGACGCCGCAAAAGCGATTTGCGTAGAGGCAGGCCCAGAAAAGGCGATGGAACTCGTCGACCACGCCCAAACCCTGGATGCCAAGGCCTTGATTCTCGCCCAAGTCGCGTTGGCATGGTCGAAACGCGGAAATCAAGCCCAAACTGCAAGCGTCGCGCAACAAGTTCAAGAGATCTTGAACAAGATTGACAACCGTGAAACTAGTAACGCCTGCACAGAATTGATTACGGCGGCCCTAACAAACATAGGCGAATACCAACAAGCACTGACTTTCATCAAACAGGCAACTGAGGCAAACGATCACGCTTATGCCACAAGACGAATTGCGGAATCTCTACTTAACTCTGGCAAATCCGAATTAGCCCTGGAATGGGCGGGAAGGATCCACGCCGAAGACGAAAGAGCGGTCATGTTGCTGAAAGTCGCCGACTCGAACCTGGAAGAAGGGGAACATGCCATGGCCGTAGCATCAATCCAAAAAGCGGCCAAACTGACCTACGATATAAACAAGCCAAGCATCAAACGGCGGCTACGGATACAAATCGCGTCAGCATATATGGCTTTGAATAAAGTCGATGATGCGCTGATGATACTCGACGAGGAACTCGAGGATTCGGAGAAAATCGAGGACCCATTGAGAAGAGCTTTCGGCCTTAGCCAACTGGCCGCAGCAATGTCAAATGCAGGTGCAACCCAAAAGGCAGAAGACTCGTTGAAAAGAGCAAAGAATGAAATCAACCGTATTGGGTTTGCGTTCAACCGAGCGATCGCCTTGGGGCAAATCGCAGGCGTTGAATCGGCCATGAAGAACGTCGAAGGCTGTGATGCGACTTTGAACAGCGCGAAGGATCTGGCCGCTAAAATACACGACCCGTATAAACGATTCGTTGTGCTACACAACATCGCAACCAACCTTGCTGCTTTCGGCGAACTCGCCAAGGCCAAGAAGTACAACGATCTATCTTATCACACTATTGCAAGTCGCCCGTGTGAATCACAAGTCGTGCAAGACCTAGCTTTACGCAGATTCTTCAGCCTAGGCCGATCTTTGGGAGACGAAGAACGAGCCAACGCGATTCAACCAACAGCGTTCTCCATCGCCGATCAAACTGAAAAAGTGATGAGATCTGTCGATCACGCCGTGGAAGTGTCGAGTCAAGGCGACGTGACTCGCGCGATCCGACTGCTTGGGGAAGCGGTCGCGGAGGCCCGACGCCTAGACGCACCTTCTTCATGCGCCAACTTGTTAAGGGAAATCGCGACTGAGTATCTTCGCCTGGGCGATTTCAATCTTGGCTCCGAAACGCTCATGCAGGCGGTTACTCAATCGCGACGGATTGGCGATGAGTTCGACTTGGTCCCGACCCTTTCCGGGATTGCCGTTCAAACGGCTTTTCTGCACGACGTAGAACAGGCTGCGCCGATCTTGAACGAGATCCGCGCTGCAGCCGACAAATTGACAAGTGGCTCCAGGGAGAGAGAGACGGTCGTGTTGACGCAGATCGCCTCCACGTGGCTCAGCCTTGGAGCGAAAAAAAGGGGGATGGATCTGTTGGCTGAACTGGCTCAGGACGCCAATGGCTCCCCTCGCGACTTGCTTGGTGTAGCGTCTGTTTACGAAGAGGCGGAAGAACATGCCTCGGCGGCGAAGTCGCTAAAAAGGGCCGCCGATCTTGTTCTCGACTGGAACCCAGAGTCTCCCAGAGACTTCTTCCTCGAAACTATCGCAGAAGCATTGGTTCGCGTTGGCGAGACGGAGCAGGCAATTCAACTAGCTCGCCAAATTGACGATTATGCTGGCGCGAAGTCAAAAGCCCTCCGCACGCTCTCGATACTTCTCGCCGGCAGGGGAGAGTTGGAAATGTCCTTGGACGTTGCATTGGAGGTCGAGCGATCGATATATCGAGTGGAGGCCATCGGAGGCGTAGTCTCAAAACTGGATTCACAAACTCATCCGAAACTCTACGAAAGGGCTGTAGCGGCAATGAAATCCATGGCCGATGCAGTTGCCATTCCGATAGAAGACGGGTTAAATAGCTCAATGTGCCAAGTCGCAACTGAGTTGGCTCGCGCAGGACAACATAAAACAGCGTTTCAAGTTGCGAGTAGAGTTCGCCAGTTCAAACAAGGCCACCGTACTCGCATCGAAACAGAAGTCATTCGAGGTATAACCACTCGTCTTATCAGGTCAGGCGATATTGAAACGGCAATCGACTTTATTCGAAGTTGCCCGGAGAAACAGTATTGGGATGAGGACATTTCTCAACTCGCTTCCGATTTGGCGAGCGAAGGTCACTTCAAATCGGCAGTTGAAACCATTGAGGGAGTCAAAGATGAGGTGTACAAGCTTTTGGGGCTCGGACAACTTGCCTCCGTTCTCTATCGAGCACAGAAAATCGATCTGGCACACGAGTCTGTGCAAAAGGCTTTGACCATCGCTGACAATTCGCGGAACCCATCGTTGAATTCGTATGCGATTAATCATCTTGTGACAGTAGCGCTGCAATTACAGGATACCAAAAACGCGTTGGTGGCCGCAAGGAAGATCAGCGATCCGGTGCCTCGAAGTAACGCTTTGATAGCGGTCGCAATGGCACTATCGAAATCAGGCGACTCACAGCGGGCTTATGAGATAATTCAAGAGGTGCCAAAAACTCTCGGTTTTGCCAGCTTCTATAATGTTGCTGTCGAAATGGCAAACGCCGGAGATGTCAACATCGCAATTCAATTGGTCGACTACATCGAGAATATGGCATCTAAAGTTCAAGTTCCTGATCAAAACAACTTGCCACCGCACCAGAGCTGGATGGAAGCGGAGGCCTTGGAAGCCGTCGCTTCCTCCCTAACGAAGAACGGGGAAATTGAAGAGGCATTGAAGCTCGTGGAAAGGATTAAACTTGACGATTACAAAATGTCGGCGAGTTGGCGAATTGTTGTTTTGCTGGTTGAGAATGGACAATTTGAACGTGCGATAAAGGTCGCTGGTGTTGACCGTGAAAAGGTTCTGAACCAAATGATTGACGTCATGACCAAACCAGCCTCGTCTCGATACAGCAGAGCAAGCCTAATTGAAGCGATGACGTTGGCGACCGAGATCGGCGACAGTTCCAAGGCCATGGTCTTAAAAAATCGTCTTGCCACGTTGCTCATCGATTTAGCGGAACTCGATTTGGCCCTTGAAAACGAGCGGCCAGCAAAATCGCCGCAGGTTTCGAAGTTCGATATCGCTTACGCCTTAGCGACAAAACCGATAAGTGCGTCGGTGCCTGGCGAAAACGCGGGACGCCGAATGCAGGCGAATTTTTCTGAAGCCGAAAAGACGATGGCTAGGCGCATTTACAGAATGCTCTCTGGTGAAGAATAATTCGAGGCTGCAGAGTCAGCCTTGTGGTCTAACTTCAAATTCGTCATACATGGAAGTGAAGTGGACTCCAAGGTGACGGGGACAGGCCGTTGGCGGG
>JBEBGH010000265.1:0-7562 GCA_040081565.1 Pirellulaceae bacterium | reverse complement strand
CTGTTACGGCAAATACTCTGTTTTGTTCGGTGGTAGGTCGGAAACAACTGTTTTTGCAATTGCTGATTGGCAAAACCCTTGATGGTTGCCTGATTCCCGGTCGTGCCGACCGCTTTGACCTCGGCCCGGAATTGAATGCGCATTGGTAATGGTAAACTCAAGCGTTTGGGCAAGGGATACGGTCATCCTTGAAGCGGCTAGCGGTGTCGCCGAGGACAACGCCAGCGGAAAACACTCCAAGTCTTTCCTTGTCCGGCGACCGTGAATCAAGTTCAAGGTTTTGCGCTAAGTACTGAATCCATTACCGTTTTGGTCGCCGCGTACCAGATGAGCGCCCTGCTCACCTGAGGAAATCAACAAAGCCCTCCGCGCAATCGTCCACGGACGAACGGATCGGATAGTGCTGAGTCTCAATCAGGAAGCAACAGATTGGATGTCGACAAATTCGCAAACGACTTTATTGCTGAGGGATCGTCGATGACGGTGCCCCATTGGTCGTGTTGAGCGCGATTCGGTTATTGCCGAACGAAATGATTTGGCCCGAGGGGATAGACAATCCAGTATTGTTGTTCATGACCATGACATTACTGATGTGCACGACCGCATTGCCGCCCGCCCTGATCCCGTTCGCCGCACAGTTGGTGATCAATGAATCTTCGACGTTAATGTTTATCAATCCGGGGCCAATGGTTAAGATCCCGTTGGTCAAACAGTTGTCGATGACGGCGTCGCGGACAGACAGGACTGTGCCAGTTTGAGCTTGAATGCCAAGCCTATTTCCATCCATGTGGACGCCGTCAACAACACAAGTGGCAGTGCCAGCGACACCGGGTATAATCTGTATCGCGCCTCCATTGACAGCATTATTATTGTTGCGAATGGTCGTGTTCTTGATGATCAACTTGCTCGCTCCAGCGGGTTGGAAGTCGACGCCCTTCTGAGTAAAGTTGAAAATCACGCAATTCTCAATTATCAAAGTCCCGCCAGCGATAAAGCGGATGCCATTCAAACCGGTGCCAGCACCATTGAGGGATAGGTTACGGATCGTGACCACATCATTAACGCCTGCATTTACTACGATTCCGTTCGTTCCCGCGCCCAAAATTGAAGCGAAAGTTCCACCGCCATCGATTGTGATCGCCTTGGTAATCGTCACGGCGCCGAATCCACCTGGATCAAGGCAGTCGATTTCTCCTCCTGCGGCTGTTTTTGAAATGGCGCCGGCAAAAGTTTTGCAGGGAGCAGTGCGGCTGCCGGGATTGGCATCGTCGCCGACACCCGACACCCAAGTGCGGGTGGCCTGAGCCGACGCGTACGAAGTCACAAGAACGGAGAGCGCAAAAACAAAGACAGCGTGAAACTTGGTTCGATTTCGATTCATGTGACGAATCCTTTTTGTAAGCGAAAATTGTAGCATCGCAAAACGACTGTTTATTGTAATTTGCCGTGAATCGCACTGCCACTCATTAAGTTGAAAGATTGCTCCGTCCAAAGTCGTGGGTTTTACGCTAATTACTTGAGAATTAGTGGCAATCGCTTCCGAACCTACCATTCAAAACTCACGGAATTAAAACTCGAATCAAAAAATTATTGATGACCTGAAAAAACACGATGTGACTTCAATGGCGTTTTTCCATGTTCGATTACGAGCATTGAGAGGGACCCGGATAGCGACTCTTTCCTGCGCAATCTTCCTTAATCCCCAAATCTACCAATTCAATGACGTTGACGAAATGTTGGTAATCGCATATCGTCCGTCGCGGTTTGACAGGCAATCTTGCTAGCGGCAATGCCTTGGACAACGCCTTCGGAATCATTTAAGACGTCTTTTGGTGCAAATATGTTTTTCAGTTGCATGGCACACGATAGAGTCTTGCGGCCATCGCTACTCCTCTATTTGGTGTCGTTGTTCTTATCAACGTCCATAACGGCACTGGGGCAGCTGCCCAATTCTCAAGACTCGGAAACGATTCAACTGAATCTTGCGGATAAAGAGGATTTAGATCTACAAGCGTTGATTGTGCTGGCGAGCAAGGAAGCGAAGATCCCGATCTTCTTTGATGAAAAGGATATCGCAGAAAAGAACTCTCGAATCATCATTCGTGGACCAGCGAATGTTAGCAAACAGCAACTAATGATGCTCTTGAAAAGTTCTCTCAACATCAAAGGTCTTGCCATTGTGCCCGACCGGGTCGAGGGATGGTGGCAAGTAATCCCCTTCGAGAAAGCACCGCAATTTGCACCTCAAGGCGAGGCCAAGGATTTCGCCAAAGGGGACATCTTTACGGAAATGTTCCAGCTGAACTCCGTATCAACAACCGTTGCGCGGCAATACGTTGAAAAATACGCCACGCGATCCAGTTCGGGTCAAGTCACAAACATTGACGAAATAGCCGGGGAAGGCATCCTGATTGTTACCGACTATGTCGAGAACATGCTCAAGATCGAACAGCTTGTTGCGCGAATTGACGCCAAGCCCAGAGATGTGTTGACCGAGTTTTATACGGTCAAGAACATGACCTCAGACGAGTTAAAAACTCAGTTGGAGGGATTGCTCAATGCTCGACGTGCCGCACAGGATCAGGCAACCAATCTGCAACCTGCAGTTCCCCCTGAGACGGCCCAATTAAATGGCCCTCCAACTTCGGCCCAGCCCAACGGAAGCCTCCAGATTACGGCTGATGAACGCACAAATCGATTGCTGCTCACAGGCTCGAAGGAGCAGATAGAAAGAGCCCAACAATTGATCGAAAGGATTGACGTGTCATTGGGGTTGCGGCTTGCGGTTTACACATTCGACAATGTCGCGGCATCTCGAATTGACGAGCTTATGCGATCCACATTGGACGCAAAAACATTGGAGCGAGTCTACCAATCGAAGCTCAATCAAGACCGAAACCAGTTGATTGTGGCTGCCCCCGAGGAAATTCACGAGCGAATTGAAACGCTGAAGCGAGAAATGGACATCAAGTCTGGTGGTCCGTCGGGTCAAAATCGGGTTCGATTTTACAAACTAAAAAATGTGAAAGTGCGTGAAGTCCTCGAGACGCTTCAAGCCGTTGAAAAATCGACCTCTGGGCAAAATGCGTTTTCCAGCTCGGCCGGACAAAGAGGACTCGACGTCCTGCCCGATCGCTACGTGCCAGGTCCGAACCGATTTTCCAATGACCCTTACCAAGGCCTTTATCCGCAGCAACAACGCGGTTTGCCACCGGTACCACCTGCCGTGCGGCCGACCGAAGCAGAATTGCAATCGGCTGCCATGACAGCCTCGGGGACTGGGACTTCGACTTCAACGGGGCGCATTGATGATCCGCCCTCCCTTTTGTTTCCTGATCCGTTGCAAACGACCTTTTCAAGAAGTGTGCTGCCAGGAAGCGCGCGTTTGACAGTCGATGAGAATACCAACACGTTAATTGTGGTTGCCGATCCGTCCGTACAGGCTCTCTACGCAGAACTGATTGAAAAGCTTGACCAGCGACGGCCCCAAGTCTTGATTGAAGCCAAAGTGGTTGCGATCAACGCCAACGATGACTTCAGCATAGGGATTGAAGTCTCTGGCGGTGATCGAACATCCTTGAGCCGGTTATTCGCGTTTACTTCGTATGGATTGAGTACCGTAACTCCGGCAACGGGGTCTTTGGCACTCATCCCAGGTCGCGGATTCAATGGGACTCTCGTTGACCCCGACGCAGCCGATGCAGTACTTCGAGCTTTGGCCAGTCATCGACGTTCCCGAATTGTTTCGTCTCCCAGAATTTTAGTGAACGACAATGCGACCGGTGAATTATCGAGCGTCGCCGAATTCCCTTTTACCAGCGTCAATGCCTCCAACACGGTTTCGACCACTAGTTTCGCAGGCTTTGCGCAAGCGGGTACGGTTATCAAAGTGACGCCACACATTAGCGAGAATGAGCATTTGCAGCTCGAGTTCGGAATTACCGTCAATGATTTTATTGGTGAAGGAACGGCAGGAGTCCCGCCTCCCCGACAAACGGATGAGGTTAATAGCGAAGTGACAATTCCTGATGGCCACACGGTAATTGTCGGCGGCTTGAAAAGAAGGCGTCGATCAAATACCAACGATGGCATTCCCTTTATTGAAAATGTCCCGCTTCTGCGCTGGGTTGACGGAACGGAAACACAAAATTCTGGTCAAGAGTTGATCTTTGTGTTTCTCCGGCCCATTATCTTACGGGACGACAAATTCAAGGACTTAAGATTTTTGTCGGAACACGATGGCAGGGAGGCCTGTATTCCCTCTGACCTGCCGCAAAGCGAGCCGGTACTAATCAAATAGCCTGTTGGCGGCTTGCCCATGATTCATACCGATTCAAATGCAACTGATCGCAATCTGATCGTCCAGTGGGGCAGGGCAATTGTTCCACTTGCCCGTGATCAAGAATTAATTAGCGACGTCAGTTTCGCCAACGAACGAGAGTTGCTGGAATGGTCGCAAGAGCAGGGCATCGGCGAGGCAATGGCGTTTCGTGCCTTGGCGAAATTGCTGGAGGTGGAATGGGTTGATCAGACTCGCACATTGCAGCCATCAGCCGATTTCATCAAACATGTTCCCATCGGACTCGCTCGGCGTTTTTGTATGCTGGGAGTCGCTGCCGATCTGGGTAGCCTGCCAGTGTTGGTTGCTGACCTGAAGGGTTGGCGGGAATTGGATGTCGTTGGCCGCATGTTGAACAGGTCGATTGAACCGCGATTCGCCGACCGCGAACAAATCACTCGCGCGATCAATATCGCTTATCAAGATCGCGAAGGCCAAACGGTAAATTTGCTCGGGTCAATGGATGTTCAAGAATCATTAAATACTTTGGCAACGATCAATAGCCGCGAGGACTTACTCGATCTAAAGGGTCGAGCGCCTGTGATCACGTTGGTAAACTCAACACTCTTTGACGCTGTCAAAAGCCGCGCGTCCGATGTCCATTTTCAGCCCTATGAAGATCGACTGGTCGTTCGGTTCCGCATCGACGGAGTTCTGTACGACACGTTTACCATTCCCAAAGCCGTTCAGGAGGAAGTCCTCAGCCGAGTGAAAGTATTGGGGAATATGAACATTGCGGAAAAGCGACTTCCTCAAGACGGCCGCTCAACGGTTCAACTCGGCGACCGTTTGATCGACTTGCGGATCGCATCTTTACCGACCAGTTTCGGAGAACGAATTGTCGTTCGATTGTTGGACAAGAGCGCACGATTGTACACGCTCGGTGAATTGGGCTTGAACGAACAAATGTTGGAGCGATTTCGTCGCTTGATCCACTTGGAACATGGCCTGGTTCTCGTCACAGGACCAACCGGTGCAGGCAAAAGCACGACGCTGTACGCGGCGCTTCAGGAGATCGACACGAAAAACCGAAATGTCGTGACACTGGAAGATCCGATCGAATACCAATTGGAAGGCATCAGCCAAACACAAGTCAATGAACGAAAAGGACTAACGTTCGCCAGCGGATTGCGAAACGTGCTCCGTCAGGACCCCGATATCATCATGGTCGGTGAAATCCGCGACCAAGAGACCGCCGAGATGGCAATCCAGTCCGCACTGACCGGCCATCTTGTGTTTTCCACCCTCCACACAAACGATGCCGCCAGCGCGGTGACCCGATTGATCGACTTGGGTATCGAGCCTTATCTGGTCGCCAGCAGCTTGATTGGAGTACTGGCCCAAAGGCTCGTTCGCCGGATCTGCGAGTCGTGTCGCCAGGAAATGCCCGCTCAGAATCTTGACTTGTTTCAGCTGACGGATAAAAGCCAAGGGGCAGGGCCCCACAGAGTATTTCAGGGTCGAGGCTGTGCCACCTGTCGATCCACGGGATATTTCGGTCGAATCGGAGTCTTCGAATTGATGGCCATCGACGAGAAGATTCAAAGTCTGATTCAAAAGAAATCTGACTCTAGCCAAATTCGCCAAACCGCGAACCAAAACGGGATGCGTTTGTTACAAGAAGATGGCCTTGAAAAGATATTGGCCGGGCGGACGACGATCGAAGAAGTCATCCGCATCTCGATGCGAGTTTAGAAAGAAAGTTTACTGACGGTTGATACTTGGCAACTCGTCTTCACTGAATGAGTCAGGTATTTCCACCGGCTCTTGAATTGTTGGGGCCGTTATTGGCGGCATTTCCTCGAACGGCAAATCGCTGTTTGTCGATTGATATCCGACGGGATTTGTAGCCTGTTTGACCAACAGGCCTTCGCCCCACTTGCGCCACGACGTGCGCGAGTCGACCAGCAACAGATTCCTTACGATGGGCTCAATTTCATCCAAAGAATCGCCGCGACGAACTTTGGCACGAGCCAAGTTTCCAATGTAGGTCGGTTCCTCGGGAGCCAACGCGACTGCTTGTTCGTATCTCACAATGGCATCGTCCCACATTTGCGCGGCTTCAAGAGCAAGACCGAGATTGTTGAGCGGTTCCGCTCGATTCGGCATGACACCGATCGCATATTCGAACTCCCAAGCCGCCCAATAGAGTTTCTTTTGGTCGTAATAGATCTTGCCCAAGGTGTTGTGCGCCGGGCCAAACGTTACGTCGGCAATCAACGCCTCATGCAGAAATTGCTCGGCGTGGGAATAGTTGCGGTCTTCTAATGCCTTGAGTGCTTTGTCATGTTTCTGCTTGGCCGTGTCCACATCGCGCAACGGCGATTCCTGGATCGTGCGATAATTCAATTGCTCGCGATGCCTCCACGGCGCGCAGCCGTTTGCGCAGAATATGAGCAAAAGGCAGAAAAATATTCGCGAAACCATACGATTCCAACACAAAGTCCGGGCAAAAAGCCTATTTCGAGGACTTTGAATTAGGCGAAACAATGTAGTACGACAAGATCAGATTGCGGGGGGTCCACCGCTCGCTAGCGTTGTCGTCTCCGCGACTAGCCGATTTGACCAATTCCAGCTTTTTGAACACGAATTTCGCGTCCGGCGAATCGACTTCCAATAAGAAACGAATCAACTCGGCCAAGGTCAAATCTTCGAGCCGAACTGCGATGTCTTGTTCCAGATAATCTGTACCCTTAACACGAACTCCGGCAGAATCGCTTTTTGTTTGGATCGACTTCAGTGGGAGCCCAGCGCGTTGACCAGCCTCTTCCATCAACTTTTGGGGCAACCAAAGTACTTCAGTGTGGACATAACCTTTTTTTTGGGCGGAGTTTAAGGACTCCGGCATTTCGCCGGCCAACTCGGCACAGCGCTGGGTCGCGGTACGGGCCTGCTCAGCCAGCAATCGCTTTGCCAGCATTTCTCCATAGGACCAAAGGGTCAGGCCAGATAGCATTGCGAAGGCCAATGCAACCAGCCAAGTCTTCGGTCGGCGAGGTTGGAGTTTTTTCATTCTGCACCCCCGGAAAAACGCCACTCAGCAAGCAACGTGAAATCAACGAAGCCGCTTTCGGAGTTGTTTGACGTTGGAGTCTTGACCTCGAATCCACGGTTTCTGAGCGCGACCATCAACTGTTCCAAATCATCGGTCGATTTAACAAAGCCTTGAACTCGTACCTCCGCGCGTTCGAGTGCAATCAATTCAATTTGAAAAGGCAATTCG
>JBEBGH010000264.1:0-7567 GCA_040081565.1 Pirellulaceae bacterium | reverse complement strand
CCTTGTGACGGCCGTCTCAAGGCTGCTACTTTTTCCCATCATGCTGCTCCTCAGATTTCGGAACAAGCAGGGCTCAGAAAGAGATATTAGGTACCAGCGGCTGCCGTCTTCGGTTGTGGCCTGCAGGCCCATGGATTCCAGTCGCTGCAGCCCTTCGATAAGTTTCGAACTGTCGACACTCCAAACGCTTGTGGTGAAGAAATTCCATGGGGGGGTGGACTCGATGATGACATTGTCGAAAGTTTTTCCCAACAAATCGGTGAACACACCGCGTGTGCTTTTTTCGTCCGCTTTCGTCGCGGTTACATGAATCCTGACTGCCATCTTGCCGTGGCTCCCGTCTCAGGTTGTCTCACTGGAAAGCTGGTCAAAATCTGGAACCGTTTTAGAAGACCACTGTCATCGGCTGTGGAATGGCCGACGCACGTACCCACTGGACATGGTGTCGGCAAACGAATTGTACAAAACCGAATGGGCTGCTTAAAGTAAGGGGCCAAGTTGATGTTGGTTTGGAGCAGGCGATTCGAATTGCGGAAGAGTGTTGATTTAGGAATTGGCCTTATCACCTCAACTTCCTATTACTCGTAACTCCGCTAAGCCAAGCATACGGCTCTGGTCATCAAAAGCCCTAGTCCTCCCAATTTGCGCCTAATAGCCAACGATTGGTGCGTTTGACTGGTTTGGGGTACTTCGACCGGATCCAAGCCGGAATCATTACGCTCATGCCGCTATCGAAATCGAATTGATGGTGCGCCACCTGCCGCAGGAGTTCACCTCATAATGCCGACCAGATTGTTTTAACATAATTTTGCGGCTAGACTCAACCGGCATAGCAAGCGTAAAGATTCTTTTTAGTCTTTGATACTGCACGCAGCGTGCGTGCGGAATTCGTCCAACGGCAATAGTCATATAAGAGGTGCCCTATGTCTCGCGGTTTATGGATTGGGTTGGGATTGTGTTTGGCAGGAGCAGCTTCGATCTCCGCTCAAGAGGCTCCAAAATTCAAGGGGGGCATCTTGCCCGACGCCATTCGCTTCGTTTCTAACATCTCGCCGGACAAGCAGGTCGGGACGATGATCTTTGACAACTTCATCCTCAGTACCGATGATTTGGGCGCTGGGTCGGACCGAAACCCCAACGCCAAATTGAAAAAGCTCACCTACGTTTTGCAGCCCGAATCGGACGGCAACGTTTGCGTTGTGCAGTATGTGCGCGGTTTCGTCGCGACCGAAGGTTCGGGAAGCGCTTCGCTCATTATTCATGCGGCCGGCAAGACGACTTCGGTCGATCTGGACGAAGCGATTAAGACGGCGAAGAATCCGCCGAAGGGCCGCGCCGGCGATATCCGGGCCCAAGCCAAAAAGCAAGCGACTGAACAAGGCTTTACGGTCGATTCCCGGCCCTCCAAGTCCGACGACTTCATGGTGGAGATAAAGAGCCACATTCCGGTCGGCCAACCGATTCAAACCACCCTGCTTATTCTCGTGGATCGTGTACCAGGTGAGAAAGACGCCGGCGCGCTCATTCATATTGACTCCGTGGATTTCAATGTGCTGCCGCCAGAAAAAGATAAATAGCTACGGCGAAAACGCTTTTTATAATGACATTCGGAAGCCTGATCGTACAAAGTGTTTCTTCGACGGCTTGATCGTCGCAGCTGACTGGTATACGAAGCACGCCAAATCAGACCCTGATAAGCCAACTCCATAATTGGCAGATTTTCAAACGCCCGGCGGAGGCGCGCTTGGGCGAAATGAATTGCTGGTCCGAACAGAGTACAGACATAGCACTGGGCGATTACTAAATCGTTTACCAGTGGTTTTTCCTCTAATTCAATATAGGACTCGCCATGAAGTCTATAGAACTGTTGATTCGCCGACGGTATCCGTTATTGCTGGCTTTGTACGTTGTGACTTGGGTACCCCTGGTCGTCCTGATACCGCTGCTTAAGCCACTGCTGGCCAACGTCGTGTTGCTGGAGAGCAGCTGGCAACTGGCTGTTTTCTCGATGGCCTCGGTTGTCGCGATGGTTTTTGCTATTGCGATGTGGCGCCGCACGACAACGGCCCTTGTCGAGCGGGAGACAGCGGTATGGAAACGGAATTCAGCCAAGTGGCCGAAGTGGCTCTATTATTGCGCCGTAGCCGGTGCGGTTGTCTCTCCGTTCTCGGCGTGGCTCTATACGCAGAGTCAGGCGGTGGGTCCCGAAAATGAAGATTTGATTGGTGCTACAGGATTGCAGGTGCGCACCAGCATGTGGGCCGACTTGCCGATTGCCTTCATGGCGATCGCAGGGGGCATAGGCGCGGGAGGCGGCCTTTTGTGGCTGGCGGGCCTTGTCCGCGTCCGCGTCCTTGGATCAAAAAAAGACGAGCACAACTATTTTCCGTTTGAGACCACCGATCAGGATGGCTGGCTGCCCCTGATGCTGGCTAACACGCGATGGTCGGTGCAGGATAGACAACCCGGGGTTCAGTTCGGATTTTATTTCCTTCTTCTGGCGATCGGATATTTTCTGATCCTGAAACCTTTTGAGGCAACGCTGCTGCCAATGATCGCCGTGCCAACGGCAACTGTTCTCGCGATCTGGTTGATGATGATGATTCTGGCGCGTCTGGCTCTGGGGCTTGACTCCTTCAGAATCCCGCCATTGCTTGTGTTGATGTTGTTGATTGTGACCGTCAAGTTGTTTACCACGAGCGTTAGCGAGTTCAAGGTTGAACGACGCCTTGCAGAAGATTCCGTATTAAAGCCGTTGGCCGATACAATTGCCGAGGCAGACAAAAACACGCCGAGAGTTGGTGAAACGGATCCTCCAGATACGGCTCTCGATTCGACAATTGTCTCGAATCATGACAAATTGAAGAAGGTCGACGATTGTGCTTGGGAGGCAGTCAAACAGCGGATGAACCCGAAGGTGAAATCGGACAACAAGACTCTCGTGGTGATAACTTGTCCGGGAGGGGGAATTCACGCTGCTGCTTGGAGTGCGTTCGTTCTCGAAGAACTCGACAAACGCTATCCCAATTTTTCGAGTTCGACGGCCCTGATTAGCAGCGTTTCTGGCGGCTCGGTGGGAACCTACTGTTTTCTGGCAAACCCTACCCGAAACAAATCCAGGAATGCGCTAACACCAGAATTGTCCACCTGGCAGCATGCGACGGCATCGTCACTGGAAGCCGTGGCGGCCGGCGTCCTGTTCGACGATGTCCCGAAGGCGCTGTTCCCTTTTTTGCCAGGAGTTGGTCGCGGTCAGAGGCTGGAGGATGAAATTGCCGGAAGATTGGACAAATCCTCGGCGACGCTTTGGCAGTGGGGAGAATCGGCCTATAAGGGGGAAATGCCGATCGTCGTATTCAACGCCACCGACATTGCCTCGGGGCGGCGCGTTCTGTTCGACACTTTGCCCACTCCCCGTCGAGATTCGCTGGTGGGCAACGTCTCTCGCCCCTACAACATTCGCGAATTGCTCGCGGACCCTTCCTGTGATGTCTCTGTCGCATCAGCTGTGCGAGCTTCGGCGACCTTTCCATACGTCAGCCCGCTGATTCAGCCGGCAACTAGAAATGCAAGGGGCGATGAAGTGGCAATTGCCGATGGCGGTTACGCAGATAATGAAGGGATAGTCTCGGCGATTGACTGGATCGACTTTCTCAATCGGAAAAAAGAGGATACGGGCGAGGCGCCTTTCAAGCGAATATTGCTCGTCCGGATACTGCCGAGTGTCGGAAACGAGTCCGTCACACCAACGAAGGCGTCGCCGATCGTGGCCAGCCTCAGATGGCTGTCCGGGCCACTGGAGGCCTTGGCCCGAATACGATCAACATCACAAGGCGAGCGAGGAAATCTGGAGACGGACCTGGCCCAAGTCGGGGTGCGCGCCTTGGAAACAGTTCCCGAACCCGAGACACCTTTGTCGGGAATTGATGGTGATTCTCAAATTCAAATTGAAGAAATCAAAAAGAAGATTCGGGAATTGAATGCGTCAGAGCGCTTCAAGGTAGTCGACGCTCGGAAACAGCAACAGCAGACAAATGCAAAAGTGCAGCAGCGAAATTTCTCTCAGCTACGTCGTGAAGATGAGGATCAAAGACTGCGAGATGCGATTCAGAAAAAAGGCGATTCCGGATTCTTGAAAGAAAACGACTTCGTTCAGAATCGGGTCGTGGTTAATCAATCGCTCCCCGAGAATCTCGCGAATCCAGCCGACAATCCGGACGATGATAACGCTGACAAACGTCCAGAGGATGATCGTCAGGTAATCGTGGTGGAGATACCGTTCTTCTCCGAATATTCCGGGGATGCCCCGCCGTTGCCCCTCAACTGGAAACTCAGCCCTCGCCAGAAACTTCTTTACGCTCTGGCTTGGGAAAACTTTCTCAAGCTTTATCCCGACAGGATCAGCCTCATTGATGATTTGTTTGGGCAGCGAACGAAGAAACGATAGGTCTCAAAACGCCATTTCCGGCGCGATAGCTCAGGATTAGCAGGCGGAACTCTCCTTCGCCAAGCGGGTTGCTTTTGGCCGTGCGGCCGATGCGACAATTCAAATCGCTGGCGGTCATGGTCAGTTCGTCACGGCTATAGAGCCCTTTGAGAACTTTGACCGGTTGAAAACGAAACTCCTGCAACATTAGGTTGTTCTTGGCTCCTTGAACAACCGTGACCTTGCCGACTTGGCTGACTCTAGCAACCATAATCAAATGAGCCCCGGCAATCGCCGGTTCCATGTCCCAATCAAGATAGTCAACTTCAGGCAGAGATTCCGAGCGGTTTTGATTCGTCTTGACGTTCGTGTCAAACACATCCTGTGCTTTCACACGTCCGCCGGGGCCAGCAATAGCGATTCCGGCAATCGCAACGGACAATGCAATGATCCGAAACGAGTTGGCGATCCGGCAATTGTTGCTCTGGTCGCGCGAAGGTTGGGTCGTGTTCATTGTTGGCCTCTATTGTTTACGACAGCATGAAATAGGATGACCTGTTGTGTCGAGCCATACGAATCGGTCGATGAAGAACTTCCGATTCTATTCGATAAAGAACGCCCGTTGTGCAACAGCATTGTAACAACGGGTACGACCAGCTTTCCTTCCAGCTTCGGCTCCTTCTTCGGCTTAAAGTCATCGCGCGCGTTGGAATGACTCGCAACCGTATCCGGCGTCGGCAACTTTCGTTAATTTATTTGGCGAAGGGAAGATTGGCCCGAGCAAGTTTTTTCGTGAGGGAATATGACGATGTTGGTCAAATCGGGGGCTTCGCCAAAGACTTGTGCCCGGTCATTGGACGATTTGCCGATTCCTTGAAACAAGAGGGTGCTTTGGAATTTCATCGACTCCAAATAATCCGCAGTCAAAATTTTATCGATTAGCGTGAACGAGTCATCAGTTGAATTGGCAATGTCGTCGATTGTCGGTTTGGCCACTCGCAAGAAGCTGACTGTTTGATCTATAATATCGACTTGGTCGCAGCCCATTCTTCAGAGTATCGGTCTGCAAAACGGGTATGCGCCAACCTGGCCCGGTGAGGATTGATCCATCAAACGCATCTCAACAGATCAGCGCGCTCAACTCTGTGCACTGTTTGAACTGCAGTGGGCCCACGAAGACCGTCGGCGGACGGTGGAGGGATTCGTTGACCAGCTTGAATTCGAAATAACGGAAGACGAACTCCTCAGATTGATTCACCGCGAGATGGACTTGCGCGCGGCGGCAGGCGAGTCGATTGATCCATTCGAGTACCGGCATCGCTTTCCGGACCATCAAGGCGTTATGGAAACGGCTTTCAGTCGGCTCAAAAAATTAGGTGGAGACAGTACACCGAATCCAAATTTGGCAACACGTCAGGCCGACAGCAAGTCGTCAGTTGAGAAAAATACGGATGAGGGAATTCGCGATCACCTGGTAAGCACCAGAGCTGATGATATTCCTGAGCGACTTGGGGTCTACAGGATCGGCCGGAAGTTGGGTTCGGGAGGGTTTGGTGTCGTTCATCTGGCTGAGGACACTTCAACGGGGCAACAACTGGCCTTGAAATTTCCGCGGCGGCAGCAAATCCGGACGCCGGAGGAATTCGCGGGATTCCGTCGCGAAGCTGATGCGGCGAGCGGACTGCAACACCCGGGCATTGTCAGAACCTACGGAGTGTTTGAAGTCGAAGGCTATATCTTCATTGCCCAGCAGTATGTGGGCGGAGGATCATTGAAGGTGCTTCGCGACAGCAGCGTTTCGCAGCGCCGAATCGCGGAGATCATAGCGCAAGTTTCCGAAGCTCTAGCCTACGCCCACCAGCAGGGCATCACGCATCGCGACCTGAAGCCATCGAACATCCTGCTCGACTTCGACGCAAATCCGCTGATTGCCGATTTTGGACTTGCCATTCACGACAGTGCGCAACGGCGCGTGAAGGGTGAGCGCAGCGGAACGCCGCACTATATGTCACCCGAGCAGGTCAACGGATTGGCACATTTGCTGGACGGTCAAAGCGACATCTGGAGCCTCGGAGTCATCATGTACGAATTGCTCGTCGGCCGGCAACCGTTTCAGGGAGCCATTCGGGACGAGTTGTTCGAAGAAATTATCGGGCGCGATCCAAGGCCGCCGAGAATGATCCGTCCCCAGGTCGATCGTGAGCTACAGCGAATCTGTTTGAAATGCCTGCAAAAGGCAATTCGAGAACGATATAACACGGCCGACGAACTCACCCAGGATTTGCGTGCATGGTTGAGCGGACAATCGGCAGGAATTTCACGATCTGGGACAATCCCGGTTGTTCCCCGAGGCCTTCATTCCTTTGGATCGCACGATTCAGATTTCTTTCAACGGCTGTTACCCGGTCCCAAGGATCAACGCGGCCTGGCTGAGATCACCAGGTTCTGGAAATCGCAAATCGAGGCACCGCGAGGCCGATCGGGATTTCGGGTGGGAGTCATCATCGGCCCCAGTGGTTGCGGAAAGTCATCGTATGTTAAGGCCGGGTTGCTGCCGTTTCTTGATAACCAGCGGGTAGATACTTTGTTTGTGGAAGCCACTTCGGATGACACCGAAGCGCGCCTTGAGAAAAAGTTGCGGGCCGCACATCCCTCGCTTCCCCAGGGCATTGCGCTGCCCAGAATGCTGGACCTGATCCGCGACGAATTGCGTAGCGAAGGCCAGAGAAAACTTCTGATCGTGATCGACCAATTCGAGCAGTGGCTTCACGCCCGGCCAGCAACAGCCAAAACCGGTTTGCACCAGGCGTTGCAACATACCAACGGCGACAATCTCCAGTGCATTCTGCTGGTGCGTGACGATTTCTGGTTGCGACTCAGCCAATTTCTGCACGACATGGAAATCGACTTCCAGGAAGGCACTAACGCGTGGCGATTCGACTTGTTCGACAAGCGGCATGCGCAACAAGTGTTGCACGAATTCGGACTGGCGTTTGGAAAATTGCCGGAACTGGATCAGGAACTTACCCCCGATCAGACACAGTTTCTCCAGCAGGCCATCGAGAGTATCGCCGAAGAAGAGCGAATTGTTTGCGTACGGCTGGCATTGTTTGCCGAAATGTTCCGGAATCGACCATGGAC
>JBEBGH010000606.1:0-1911 GCA_040081565.1 Pirellulaceae bacterium | reverse complement strand
GGGCAAAGCGGATCGAACAGGATCAGAAGGCCGTCGTGTTTCTTGGCGACTCAATCACTCAAGGCTGGGGCGACGACCTGCACGGCGCGTTTCCCGGATTGAAAGCTGCAAATCGAGGCATCGGCGGCGACACGACGCGCGGGATGTTGATTCGGTTGAAGGAAGACGTGCTGGACCTCAATCCGTCCGGCGTCGTGATGCTCATGGGCACAAACGACCTGGAAGAAAAGGCTGAGCCGCAAATCATCGCCGACAATGTCAAGCTCATCATCGAGGCTCTGAAGAAACATGATCCGGAAATGCCCATCGTGCTTTGTCAGGTCTTTCCAAGTTCTGAATCAATGAACCGCCCCGCCGACAGGATCAAGGAAATTAACAGGCTCTGTGCCGCCGCTGTTCGCGGGGATTCGCAAATCACGGTGCTTGAAACATGGACTCTGTTTGCCAACGAAAAGGGTGATGCCAAAGCCGAAGAAATGCCTGACTTGTTGCATCCCAACGACGCTGGCTACGCCAAATGGGCCGGAGCGCTCCGACCTGTGCTTGCCACTCTGGGATTTGTCGATACGGAAGCCGATGACTTTTCGCTGGAGCCTGGTTTCGAAAGTCTGTTCAATGGCAAAGACCTCACTGGCTGGGGCTATCGCGTCACGCCCGAAAAATCCCGGGCCGGGGCTCTCAAATGGATGGCCAGTGATTCCAGTGTCGCGTGGCCATTTGTTGATGAACCTGTCAACTTTGACGGCAAAGTTGTCACACCCGAAGGTCGCTATCTTGCAACGAACGGTCGCCTTGTCGTGACGACTCCGCCGGAAGGCCGTAAAATCCAGCAGTTGTATACGACTCAGGATTTCAGCGGCAACTTCACGCTCAAGCTGGAATTCCGAGCGACGCCGAACGCGGACAGCGGCGTCTTCATTCGCGAGCCTCAATTACAGTGCCGCGACTTTCCACTTGCCGGACCATACAAGGAACTGAAGAACTTCAAGTCCGGTGACTGGAACGAACTGGTCGTTGTCGTGAAAGACGGTGTCGCTCATTGCACCTGCAATGGAGAGGTCATTGAAAACGCCATGAAAGTTCCTGCCACCGGCCCGATCGGTCTTGAAGGAGATAAAGGACAGATGGAGTATCGGCGGATTCGGATCAGTCAGCACTAAACGCCAGGATCCAGGCTTCAGCCATATGCGACATGCAGGCACTCGACATTGCCATATGATTTCCAAGAGACGGCTGGCTCCAGGGGCCGGTATTTTACTCACGCTTCGCATGGATGAAAAAAGTTGACCACGAATCGTTCGAATGACACGAATAGAACATTTAGAAAATTGATTCTTTACTCGTGTCGTTCGTGGTTCCCGCGAAAACTGGAGAAGGCACAAGTCACTTGTTGCCCTAAGCAGCGTTGCCGCGATCGACCTGTCAGTCAACGCGAGGAGTTTTCGGCTGGTGTTGCAGGTGTTGGATTTTTCGTGTCCGGAAAGGCAGGCTCTGTTGGCGTTGCTTCCAAGCCCAACAAGCCTGGGGGACTTGGTTCGAATTCGGCTCCAGGTTGCGGCAGTGGAATGTTATCGAGAATACTCCGATGCAGCGACCCTTTGCCATCTTTTTCCTGCAGCCACGACAGAGTACGGCTGACGTCACGATACGTCGCTCCCAGATGTTTGTTGCGAGCGAGCCAGTCATGCACGAGCATCTGGCCAACGAGCTTTTTCACCATTTCCAAATCTTCCGAACGCCGCGACAGTCCGGAGTAGACAGCCAACAACTGGTCTCTCGACTCAACATCCAGGTTCTCTGCTTTCATTCGCCTCTCCAGCATGGTTTGCAACGGCTCGTACTCAAACCCGGTCATCAAATAGAAGTCGTCTCTGTAAAATGGCAGTTGGTGCTGGAGTACAGCCAGCAGGA
>JBEBGH010000263.1:0-7581 GCA_040081565.1 Pirellulaceae bacterium | reverse complement strand
GTAGAGTTACCAAAATGGTCAACTTGAACGGAGTGATCGATAACTAAATCCACTGGAGAAAGAGGGTTAATCTTCTGCGCATTGCCGCCTAATTTAACCATTGCATGGCGCATAGCCGCTAGGTCAACAACCGCAGGAACGCCCGTGAAGTCTTGCAGCAGTACGCGTGCAGGGGTAAAGGCTATCTCTGTATTGGGTTCTGCTTTGGGATCCCATTTGAGTAAAGCGTCGATATCTGCCTGAAGTTTTTTCCGGGCATCGATCCGATTTTGGAGTTCACGGTCGAGTTCTTCCGGCGAAAGCTTGGCGAGGTCTGCGGGAAGTTTCTTTGTGTCGATCTCAGTTACTTTCACAGAGCCGCCCATCAGAAGTTCGACCAAGTCGTTGTCGCCGCCCACGACCTTGCCAGAATATTTGACGTCGCCGCTGGTGCGTTGGAGGGACTGGAATTGGGCCCGATCGGCAATCGCTTCTCCACTTGATCCAGCATTCGATTCCAGTTTGTTTTTGACCAGCATTTGGGTCGCTTGATCACCGTATGCACATACTGTGGAGTTGATATTGGAGTTGCATCGCGCAATTTCGTCATCGAACGGAGTGGCGATTGCAACCGCGCCACCCGTTTGCGGGATCGCTACGAATTTCCCTTCCGCCAATCGGGCGATCTCTCGCCAAATTCTTTCGGTCTCCGAGTCGCCACCGCACAAGACAGTATTGATGAAAAGGCGTCGTTCCATTGCGGCCTTGCAGACTTCCGCATAGCGAATGTCATTTTCGTAATCCATGTGCGGCGGCGCATCTCCGACGAGGAAAACTACTTTGAGAACATCGCGATCTGACGACCAATTCATTCGCGAAACCGATTCATGCAGTGCCTGATTAACCGATTCAGGACCGTCGCCGCCACCTTCAGCTCTGAATGCTGTCAATTGCGTGTAGATGGCATCGATATCTTCGGTCAGGTCAGAGACTTTGGTGACGTACACGTCTCCTCGATCGCGATAACCGATCAAGCCGAATTTTATTTTTGGAGCGGGCTTGGTTGCGATCAACTCATTCGCGATGGACCAAATCTTGTCTTTGGCGCCTTGGATTAATCCGCTCATCGAGCCCGTTGTGTCGAGCACGAAACACACTTCGATCTGCGGGGCCTTCGATTCATCCGGTTTTGCCGGTACAGGCGTTTGGATGTTTGTTTGTGCGAAGCAGCTTGCGGTCGCAATACAGAAAAGTCCGGCGGTTACGAGGCCCTTCAAGAACAGCTGTTGCAACGTCATTTTTTGCTCCTTGGAATTTTTGTGAATACTTTGGCTTTCCCTTTGACCAAAGTCTACGCAAATAGTTCCCCGAAGTTCGCGTTTGTTACCCAGCAGTTACAATTCTTGAAAAATCAAGCTGGCTGTCTCCGACCATTTGACACCAATCTGCAACTCTCGCTCCACAATGAATCGTTTCGCATCCGCTTGATCCAGGCAAATGCAGAATTGGTTATTTGATACGTTCTTTTAATTCCTGAACGTCACGGCTGAGTTGTTCGATCCGTTCCAGAATTTGTGAGAGTTTGTGACATGCGACAAACGCATACGAGATCCGCGGCAGGTCCAGTTTATTGTGATTCAATGCGAGAACGTAGTGAGCATGCTCAAGCGCCCAGTTGTTACGCAACTTCGTCATCTATGTCAACAAAGCTGTTCCAGTCATGCACGCCCTTCTGTTCTTCAAATATTTGCGGTATCTCGTCATAGATTTGTGCAGCTGCCATTAGGTGAGGAATGCAGTCGTTGAAAAACAACTCTGTCCGGTCACTCAGACATTTCGTGTCACATTCGTCGGGATTTTCATAGATCGTCGCTAACGCCATTAGATTTGTCGCGACATCCGCCATGTGGAAGGCAAATTTCTCCATCAGATCGTCGAAGTTGGGCAATTCTGAACGATCCCACTTTGCTTCAAAAACTTTTCGGAAGTTTGCTCGCAACAATTCGTATTTTTCGTTATTCATAGTTGACGGCGGACCTTGGGGCAGGACAAACAACCACAGCGACCGAGCGAGGCGCGAGTTGCGCGGCAGTTATTGTTTGGTTTCGTTGTACAGCGGCAGGAGTCGGTAATCGACCTCGAGTGACAATAGATTCATCGTGGTGACATACAGGCGGCCGGCGGACTTGCCCCAGCGGTCGGGGATCGGCTCGTAGGGGTGCCAGCTACCGGCGAGGTCTCCGGTTTTGACTTGAGATTCCACGAGCAGCGGGTGCAATTGCGAATTCCAAGCGTTCCAGCGTTCCCCGCCCACGTGCCGTAAGACTTGCGTCGCGTAGTACCAATAATAAGTGTCGCGGCGGTCCATCGAATCCTGGTTCGGCGGATATTTGAGCAAGTAGTCGGCACCGGCAAGCATTCGCGAATCGTTCTTCTCCCAACCCATGTACAGTCGCATCAAAAGTCCGACTCCGGTCATCGCCGGAGAAACCTGGCGTTGGGCAATTTGGATTTCGGCGGCAAAGGGGTCATAGCGATAGGTGCCGGGGCTCACAGGGTCTTGAGCCAAATCCAACCAGCCCTCAATCCGTGCCCAAGTTTCCGGTTTCGAGTTGAGTCGCGCGAGCCGTCCGCTTTGCAGAGCCATCAGCATCCAACCGGTCACCGAGGTATCCGTGCGTCGGTCCCGCACGCCCGAATAATATCGCCAGCCGCCATGCTGGGGGTCTTGGGTGGCTTCGATGTAAGCCAGTGCTCGCTCGCAAGGTTCTCGTAACAACGGGTCTTGGGTCATCCCATAGGCCTCCGTCAGAACCAGCGTTGCGATGGCGTGCGAGTAAAGTCGCGCCGACTTGTTGGATTCGGGATCGCTTTCAACGTAGAGGCAACCATCCGCGGACTGGTGCTCAATCAACCAATTGATTCCCCGCTGCATTTGCACCGCGTACTTGAATTCGCGATGAGTGTATCCCGCACCTTGGAAGGCAAGTAACGCCAGACCCGTCGCGGCCGAGTCGCTATTGAATTGTTGAGCAACCCGAGGGGAGTTTGCATCGAATTCACCCAACGTCCAACTGCCATCGGCGTGTTGATAGCGGGCCAAGAACTGTAAGCCGAGTTCGATCGAAGGCTCCGTAGTCGGGCCCCCTGCGGCAGAGGCACTGCGGTTGCGAAATGCTTCGGCGGATGCGACAACATCGGTTCGGGTCGCTGGCCGAGCTCCCGACTTGTCCCGTTTGAAACGCGATTCCGAATCCGTTTGCAAGGTCATCGACTCGCGCGAGGCAGGACGATCGGGAGTACCCGCATCCAGGCTGGGTGTATTCCCTAAACCGCTGGGGCCGGCAGTATCGCTCGATTCCATTCGCGCGGAGGTGGCGACTCGGTCTGATTCGAAATTCGCCGTTGGCGCGAGGGTGTCTTTTCCCCTTCCTCGAGTCGTGCTCGATTCGGTGCTGACCTCGGTCGATTGCGAAGGGCCCAAGGTGTTGCTTCGCGCCGTGCGTCCTTGGGTGGCCATTGGATTCTCGGCAGCTCCACTACCCAAATCGGCCGTGGCCTTGGACGCGGAATTCTTCGACAATTCCGAATCATAAGATCCCGCCGCTTCGCTTGATGGACCACTCGAGTCGGCATTTCCGGAACGCATTTGAGCGTCGATCGAACGAGCAGAACCGGAGTTGGCGGATTCGACTGCGGCGGTTGCGGATTCATTGCCGCGCGAAGTTCCGGTCCCCCGGTAATCTGCCAACTTGATCTGTGAATCAATCGTCGGCGCGCGGGACAGGCTGGTGCGTGCGTTACCCGATTGAGATTCTTCTCCCGGTTCGAAGTTGGCCATGTCGGCGGATTCATTTTGTTGTTCGGAACGGCGAGACGCTTGTGCGTCGTTCGCTTCAGAGTCGCCAGTAGCACCAGGCATGTTTGAATCTTTGTCGCTCAACCGACTCGCCTGGCTGTTGGCTGTAGTCCCGTTGGGGCGATTTAATTCCAGAGAGCTTTCGCTGGGGTTTGCAGAAGGGGCGGAAGCGGCGTTGGCCGAACCGCGCTGAGCTTGTGTCGCGGCGATTTGATCAGCAGCCAACGAGGGCAATTGGCCGCTCGATTCCCGTTCGGTTGACCGTGCGTCCTCCGTCTGCAGCGGCCCCAAATTTTCAAGTCCGCCGCCGCTCATGGTTTTCTTCTCGGGATTCGCATCAGCCACCGACTTGGTTGCGCCGGTATCGAGAACGCTTTCGCCTTGTTCGGTAGCGACGCGTTTAGCCTCGTGAGCCATCGACGAAGATTGGCTGGCTGCGGAGGATTCTGCTGATTGCGGATCGGGGTTTCGTTTTCCGCGGAGCGAAGCCGCTGCGGTCGTGTTGGTCGTGAGTGTCGAGGCTGGAGCAACGTCCCGCGTGACGGATCGGCGCTCGGGGGAAGCCTGCTGTGAAGTCAACGATTCTGCCAATTCAGAATTCTGCGAAGCCTCTCGGCGGGTCGCTGCGGAAGAAGCCTGGGCGGCTGCTCCATCAGACGTCAAATTCTCCGGGCTAAGGTTGGAGTTGCGTTGGGCTAGTGCGCCCGATTTTTCGGCGCGGGTCACACTGGTTTCGGCAGCTTGTGGTTGGGAAGATGCAGAGCCGCGAGCGATCGTGGCAACCGAAGGGGATTCAACAGGCTTGGGTGAACTGACCGTTGGGGATTCCGATTTCGACCGAACCGGCTGAGGTTGACGGTCGAGCGCGGATAGGCTGGCGACGTCAGCGCGTTGTTCGCGTCTCGATGCGGCTTGAGATGAGGCGGCCGGCGAGGCTGTTGGTTTGGGATCGCCTTGTGAGGCCTTGGCGGTCGCCGTCGATTCGGCACTTCTCGCGGGGGCGGCTGCAGATTCCGTGGGAGTGGTTTCAGATCGTGACGATTTTGATGGAGAACTCTCGGTCGTCGCGACTTTGGCTGAAGCCGCGATCTCGGCAGTACGGCTATTTAAACGGGCTTGCGCGGAATCGGGAGCGGCCGAATTCAACTCTGTCTTGGCGGTACTGCGCTTCGCTGGTTGGGAGGCGTCGGTCGAAGTCGTATTCGTTTTCGGCGCGCCAGAACTGGCGGCGGTGGTTGCGGACTTTGCCGTCTCTCGGTCGGGTTGCATCTTGCTCGCCGATTCTGCCGTCGGCCTTGCTGTGGACGTCTTGGGCGAAGTCGCGGATGACTTGAGGTTGCCGCCCGATGCTGGAGTGGCCGTCGATTCGCTTCGACGTCGTTCCGATGGTGAGTCCGCTAACTTTGGAACCGTTTCACTAGAACGTTCACGCCTTGAGGCTGCATCCGAAGCTGCCGAGGATTCTGCCGCTGAGGGTTGAGGGTTGGCGGTGCTTTTGGCCTCGGATGTTGCACTGGGTGTAGTGACCTCTTCCAAAGTTTCTTCTGATGGCAGGGTCGCCTCCGTCTTTTGCCAAGGCATCAGCTCCTTTCGGCGCTGCACAAACAGAACCCTCTCGGTGCGACTCGGTGCCGTCGCAACCTTCTTTTCCGTCGGCACGGGAGGAAAAATCTGGGAGCATGCCGCGAAGATCACGAACAACAGGTGGATCGCCAAACTACAGAGCGTTGCGAACTGTAAACTGCGGCGGATCTTTTGATTGGGTATTTTTTGAATGATGAAGACCGCAGCAGCGACCAACAGTGGTAATGACAAAATCAGGCCCCACATCCAGGGACCTCTCAACGTCACGACTATTGCTCCCGCACCCAGCGAAGCAGTCAGGCACAGCGCGGCGAACAATGGCCACAACTGATCATCGTACAACCCGAGTGAGGCTGCCGGCGGAAGTTTCTGAATGGCGGTACGAGTCCGTTTCAACGGTCGGCCTTTTTGGATTGCGAAATCACTCTTGGTCCATCGTTGCAGAGTATTGTTGAATGCCCACCTTTTTGCACAACGACAAAGCGATCGCCACGTGCTCCCAGTCTGCGCGGCGGTCGCCGCGAATCACCACGGATTGGGTCAAAGGGTTGTTCGTGTGCGCCTGTCGCATGATTTGTTCGACCTGTTCCAGTTCGTGGAATTGGCCGTTGATAAAAAAGCGTCCTTCCGCATTGATGTTCACAATCAGCTCCTGCGGTTGAAACATCGCAGGGAGTGCTTCGCTGACATTGGGCAGATCCAGATCAAGCTGCGGTTCCTCGTCAGCGATCCGACTCGCGACGAGGAAAAAGATCAACAGCAGAAACACGCAGTCAATTAGCGGCGTCAGGTTGATGGCCGCAAGAGCGGAGCTTTTTGGTAGGCGTACAGCCATGGCGAATTCCCTTCTTTCTGGTTATTCAACCGGTTGTTTGCGAGCCGCTCTCGCGGGTGATCGCGGGCCGGGAACATCAAACTCACGATCGTCGCGGCCGCTTTCGTAGCCTTCGGTGACGCCAAAACGCAACTGCCCCTCATACCGCTCCAGTTGCGGCAATAGATTAAGCACCATTTCTTCCACTTCGTTCATCAAGCCGACGATCCGGTTCTCGAAAAAGTGCGCCGCAATCGTCGCTGGAATCGCGATTACCAATCCGCAAATCGTTGTAACAAGCGCCACGTAAATACCATGCGAAAGAGCCTCAGCCCGATTCTGCCCCACTTCTAATTGAGTCGTGTCATAGAACGATTCCGTAATCCCCCAAACGGTTCCAAGCAATCCGATGAGCGGAGCGATTGCCGCAGCGAGGCTTAACCAACTGACAAGTTGTTGGTAGCTGATCGCCTTCCGCTGGGCCGCCTCGTGTAAGGTCGCCTCCAGTTCAGCATGAGGCCGTCCGACTTTCAGCAAGACGCTGCGCAAAACGTCGCCCGCCGCACAAGGTGTGCTTTGGCAGATACGATAGGCCTCCCGCGGATCAAGCCCGCCGGGGATATCTGCCAATTGCGAGAGGCGCCGAACAAACCGTTCCGGCAACAGCCGCTCTCGTCGCAAATTAATGGCTCGTTCGATGATCAACGCGAACACGCCCAAGCTCAACAGTGACAGCGGAATCATGAACCAACCGCCCAGGACAAGCAACGAAAGGACGTTCATGCCTTCTTTTTCTTTTAGCTTTTCTTGCGAAGGCGCAGGTGTTGCGGGTGGGTTCGCTTGGGTTTCATTCGTCGCCGAAGGGGACGATTCCTGACGAGCTGGAGCAGCCAGGCACGTGCCCGCGCACAACAGCAATATCAAAACGCCAGCCAACGCTCGTCGCGCAAACTGGGCGGAGAATAAGCAGTGAATCGTCATGGAGTCGCCTTCTAAAAAACAGTTCTGTTCCGATAGATGTCCGAAGCAGCCAACCACTGTGGAATGGTGAGGGAGTGATTGGCAGCACGTTGCGGACCTCCCGAGGCGTGAGAAAGAACACCTGTGGGCAATTGTCTACAATAGTCAAAATGTGGTTACTTGGTTTCCGCTTTTTTCAAAAAGTCCTCGAGTTTCGTAATCTCTTTCCTGGCCTCTTCTGCCAAGCTGTCTTTCGGGAAGTCATTCACGAGTTCGCGCAGGTATTGAATCGCTTCGACAACCAATTGACGCGACAAAACCTTGTCATTGTTCTTCGCCGCCTCTTGAGCAAGACAGTTTTTGCATCGCGCAATTTCGAAAACTG
>JBEBGH010000262.1:0-7611 GCA_040081565.1 Pirellulaceae bacterium | reverse complement strand
GTCGTTTTCGGGTTGTTGCATCACGCGATATGCGTTGCTGCGAATGACACGGGACGAAACGTTACCCATCGATGAAGTTTGGGAATTTGGCGTCAAGCGATTCTTCAATTGCGTTCTATCGGTCTTGGCGTGTTTCGGTGTGGTTGTACTTTTCTGCCTGCCGTGCTTTTTGATCGGCCTGTTCCTGACAACAAACGCCACGTCGATTCTGGGAGCACTGTTGTGGTTCATCGTGTCGATCTGCGGAGTGGGCATTGCGCTGTCGCTGTTCGGCCTGTTATTCGGTTGGCCGTTGATGATCGCGTCCGTCAGTGCTGAGAATCAAAATGCCCTCGACGCCGTGACACGATCTTTCGCCTATGTGTATCAAAAGCCATTGAATTATGCCTTTTACGCGTTGATGGCTTTGATTTACGGCGGCTTTTGCTGGTTGATTATTTCTTACATTGCAAGCACTGCGATCAATGCCTCGTTCTGGGCGGCTTCGTGGGGAGCGAACATCGGCAATCCTGAGCGAATTGCGGATTTTATGGTCGTCGCCGAACCCGAATTAGTAAAAGCAAACGATCCTGAAGCCACAGATGACAATTCTTCGAATGTGGTCACGTCGTCGGCTTTGAATTTTAGCGCCAAGGTCATTCGGTTTTGGAATGGAATGATTTCGACGCTGGCAGTGTCGTTCTTGAATGGCTTGTTTTGGTGCCTGGCCGCCGGGATCTATCTGTTGATGCGAATGGATGTGGACGAAACGGAAATGGATGAAGTGTTTTTGGATGAAGACTCGCGAACGTTTGAGTTGCCTCCCCTGAAGTCCGACGAAAACGGGATTCCGCAGATTCAAAAACTCGAGGATTACGAGGCGTCCCGACAGAAAGGCGAATCGAGCGGCATCGATGCCTTGGGAGAGTAGTTGCCGTAGAGTCCGTGAATGGAATTCACGGGCGTTTAGAAATCGTTAGTATCGGAATTACATCGGGAGAGTGCAGTGAACCAGTGGGCGTTGTTGGCTGAAGGTGAACAATCCGTTTCGTCATTGAACCTCGTCAGCTTGTTGGGGATTTTCATCCTGTTAGGGATGGCCTGGTTGATGAGTTCTCACCGCACTCGCGTCAATTGGCGGTTGGTTGTCGTCGGCGTGTTGCTGCAATTCTTGATTGCGGCAGTCCTGTTCAATTCCCAGACTTGGACCTTTCCACGCCACCACCCGGAAGTGATCAATCTCGCCACGCTTAAAACTCTGGCCCAAGAGCGGACGGATGTAAGCAAACAGATCGACTCTTACGTTGCGGCAACTTTTCTGAATGTTCCGCAAAAATTTTCTACCCTGAAAGACCTCGATGCCGGAGTAGTTGCTAAAACGATTGACGAAGGCACCGTTGCCCGCCAGATCAGTGAAAACCCGCTGATTCTGCCACGATTCGCCAATGGCGTTCTGTTTTACGGCGTTGAGAATTTCTTCAATGCCATTCGCCTGTATGTCGAGGCAGGCACAAGTTTTGTGTTTGGGCTGAATGGACTCGGGCCAGACGACCCTAAGAATCCATTATTGCTTTTGAAAAATTTCGCTTTTGGCGTGATTCCAACCGTCATTTTTTTTGGTTCCTTGATGTCTGTCTTGTATTACGTCGGCGTGATGCGTTGGGTGGTTGAGGGGATGGCCTGGGTTATGCAGCGGTTGATGGGGACGTCGGGAGCAGAGAGTCTTGCGGCGGCCGCCAATGTCATGATTGGGCAGACCGAAGCCCCGCTGGTCATTAAGCCGTTCGTGGGAAACATGACGCGCAGTGAACTTAATTGTTTAATGGTGGGCGGTTTCGCCACAATCAGCGGCAGCTTGATGGCCATCTTTGCGTCCCTGGGGATCAGCGCCGGTCACTTATTAACGGCTTCGATTATTTCCGCACCGGCGGCACTCGTCGTCGCCAAGTTGCTACAGCCGGAGACCGAGCAGCCGTTGACTCTCGGAAATGTACAGATGCCGAGAGACGACGGGGCGGTGAATGTTATTGATGCGGCAGCTCAAGGGGCGAGTGATGGAATGAAATTGGCAATTAATGTGATTGCCATGCTGATCGCTTTTTTGGCGTTGATCGCCCTGCTCGATTCGATTCTGTACGGACTCGGTGAGTTGGCGGAACGGGGCTATAACACACTGTTTGCCTCAGCAGACCCAGTCGACTGCAACTGGTCGATCAAGGGAATTTTTGCGGTGCTGTTCTATCCGCTGGCTTGGATCATGGGAATCGCACAAGAAGACTGCTACACGTCGGGTGAAATCTTGGGAACCAAGATGGTCGTCAACGAATTTGTAGCTTACCTCGATCTAAGCAGCGTTATGTCGGCAATGAACACGCAGGGCGCTGCCGCAGAAGTTACACTTTCGCCACGAACGCAAGTCATTTTGACGTATGCACTGTGTGGGTTCTCGAATTTCGCTTCAATCGGAATTCAAATCGGAGGAATCGGCGCATTGGCTCCAGAAAGACGTGGCGATTTGGCCCAGTTAGGATTGCGGGCAATGCTGGGCGGAATGATCGCCTGCTGCTTGACGGCTTGCGTCGCCGGCGTTCTGTACGGAATCGATATTACAGCCGCGTTTAGGTAAACAGTTCTTGAATCGGTTTGCCTTGGCTGATTTTCATCGGTCGTCCGATGGGGGTTTGCAGCTCTTCTTCGTAATTGATTCCCAAAAGATTGAAAATCGTTGCGTGCAGATCTTGAATAGGATGTGAGTTCTTCAACTCGGCCTTGCGGTCTTTCGCCTCTGGTTTTGGAGTGGAAGTTGTTTCGCCAACAACGCGACCGCCTTGAATTCCCCCACCGGCGATTGCAACGGCAAAGCCTTGCGGCCAGTGATCGCGTCCACCGACAAGATTCAACCAAGGTGTGCGGCCAAACTCACCCCCACACAATACGAGTGTCGATTCCAAAAGATTCCTAGCGCGGAGATCGGCAATCAATGAAGCAAATGCCGGGTCAAGAATTTTGATCTGTCCGGCCTGCAATTTATGGTTGTCGACGTGCGTGTCCCAACCGCCCAGAGTAACTTCGACGCAGCGAACTCCGGCCTGGATCAACCTGAGCGCCGCCAGGCAACCGCGACCAAACGGTGTGTCGCCGTACTTGAGTCGATCAGCACTTGGTACCTTCGACACATCAAACGCATCGAGTTGTTCGGAGGACATCATTCGGAGCGAAGCATCCAGATTCGAAATTCCGAAGGGATTTTGGGTATTCGACGGACGTTTTCGCCCTGCGAAAAAACGGCTGTTGAGAACTTCCAGATCGCTCAGGCGGTTTTTTTGGCGTTGACCTTCAACATTGGCTTTGAGATCTGGCAGAGATTGAACGGGATCGCCAATCTTGTAGGCATCGTATTGGTCGCCAAGGTAACCACCTCGGCCGGGTTGCCCTCCCGGCAAAATCGAAACATGCCGCGGGATATCAACCAGTTTTGAATCGGCCGCTTCAAACTGGTGGCAAATGACGCTGCCAATGGAGGGATGCACCAAAGTTGGATCGGGCCGGAAGCCACTCTTGATGTTGTAAATCGCGCGCTCGTGGTCACCTTCATCACTGGTTAAGGCCCGAACCACTGACACTGCATCCATTTGTTCGGCCAGTTGTTCAAAGCCATCGCCCAGCTTGATTAACGGCGACTTGGTTTTCCTCGCCAATGAGCCGTATGCGATCTCCGATCCCGGATGTGGATCGAAGGTTTCCAATTGACTGGGCGCACCCTCAAGCCACAACAAAATGACCGACTTGGCTGGAGCGTGCTTCTTTTCGGCTTCGCGAGCCAGGCAAGTTGCCAGCGGGGTCAACCAACTCAACCCGCTGAGCCCGGCCAAACGCAGCACCGAACGGCGATTGAGATGATAGGGACTGCCGCATCCGACAGTCGGTTGGGAATTTTCTTGATTCATCTTAGTGACTCCAACCAAATTCAGCACTGTTGAACATAGCCCAAAATAAATCCAACACGATTTCGTTTTTGGGCTTGCTTTCCGACTCGCCGATTCGAGTCAGGAAATGATTTAGCTCTTCCGAAGTAGGGTACCGGGTGAAACAAGCTAAAAACGCCACCTCCGCCATTTTCTTTTCGTCAGGCGACACCGCCGCAATTTTGTTCGGGGCAAGCAAGTTGCCGTTGATTCTTTCGCGAATCAAATCTCCATTCAGCAGCAAGAGGCGTTGCGTCACGGTTTCGCCGCGGGCGGTGAATTCGTCTTTGCCAAAGTCACCGAAACGCTGGATGAAATCGTTTTGCCGACCAAAGCTTTCCAGACGATTCAAGATGCCTGCGGAATAGTCGATGGTCACCAGCGAAGTCGCTTGCAGGAGAGCTTGCGCCATTTGCTCTGGACGCAGGCGAATAATCGGAAACACCGCCAGCAGTTTTTCATGGTCCACGGTTACTTCGCCCTCGTATTGGCTTTCCAATTTGAAGGATTTCGTAGCGGCAATGATCCGAATCGTACGATGAATGTCAAAGTTGTTGGCAATGAAATCGTCCGCCAGGATTTCCAATTCGCGGGGCAGTTCTTGGCCCCAAGGGATATCGTCAATCGGCTCTATAATCGGTTTCCCAAACATCACCGCCCACAAGCGATTCACTGTGGCCCGCGCAAAAGGTTTGTTCTCAGGATGAGTGATCCATTTCGCCAGCCGCTCTCGTAGCGTGCCCTCGGCAGGTAAAAGTTTCTCCAGGTACGGAACTGCGGGCGGAATTTTCGAAGGTTCAGTGTCTTCAAGCAATCGGAATTCGTATGGCTTATCCTGCTTTGAGTCTTGAATTCCAGCCAATGAGTTTTGCACCTGGCCGAAAAAGGCAGCGAGATGGTGAAAGTCAATTTGCTCACCTCCGCGAACATCATCGGGTTCGCCTAATTGGATCGTTCCCAGAAAGTCGTCATGACACTCCAAGCAATCAATACGCATGGCCAAAAGTGAGCGGCTAGTTTTGGCAGCTAACTTGATCGGGTCGAGAGCACCATCCTTGTTCGGGTCTGAGGTTACCGAAACGAAATTGGTTTCCGGTGTATCAGTCCACAATCCAGTTGAGGCGACTATCTCGTGTGCAATTTCATCATAAGGACGGTTTACAATGAATTGGTCGGACAGCCAAGAGACGAATCGATGTCGACGAAACACAATGAACGGTCCATCCTCGACGCCCACGTATGCCCGAGCGAATCGCTCCGCCAGATGATCACTCATCCGACGATCTTCAAGCAAGCGAGCGATCCACCACTCGACCTGGTTCTCCGACGAAACTTTTTCAAGCTGTCGGATTTCTTCAATCGAGGGAATCGTGGCGGTGAGCCCTTGGCTTAAGCGGCGAATCACGGTCAAATTTTCGGCTGGGCGTGCCGGCGTAATTCCAGCTCCCTTCCACCGCTCAGCGAAAACAACATCAACTTCCTGTGCGACTTTGTTCACTGTGGCCTGATCGGCTTTCAAGCTCTCAAACGACCGCGGTTTTGGAACGCGGTCCTTCGCAAGAATTCCAGCGAGGACCATGGCCGATCCGACGAGGATCGTTCCGGTTAACAACCAGCTCTTTTTTTGCCGTGAATTGACAAGATTCATATTTCACCAATTGGCTGGATCTACGATCATGGAATCGTGTGAAGGCTTATCGCCAGCTCCCAAAAAGCCAGTTTCAATGAAACGTACCAATTGGTCACCATGAAGTTTGTAAATTTTAGCTTTTTTTTCCAGATTCGAAAAAAAAGCTTAGGGGACTGAATATTTTGAAAACAAGGACGAACCAATCAAGGTTATTGAGTGCACCCCCTGACAGCTTGCGTGACTGGTAAAGGTGACGAAGCTGAATGCTCCCGTGGAAGTATTGAAACTTAGAGGCGGATCGTGTCATCAAGTAACCCAAAGATCGCCCTGATTGAAGACGGAATGCCAGAAGACTTCACCGATGGCCATGGGTACCCGTCAAATGAGTCCCAAGCTGCGGCCGAGGTCGTTATTCAGCAGAGCGAAAACATTCCTACCGCGGAGGTAATTCAGGTCTTCGGAGCCTACCGAAGTTGGCCGTTTAAGACCGTACGGTTTATTACCACGTTCTTTGATCGCCTGTTGGGATTTGCTTCGCTAACAACCTTAATCGCAATTGTCGCCAACATTCCAATTGTTCAATTACTCAGTTTTGGTTATTTGCTTGAGGCATCGGGACGGGTCGCGCGCAGTGGAAAATTGCGCGATGGTTTTCCAGGATTGGACAAGGCGTCGGTGATAGGGCGCGGGGCGCTGGGCACTGCAATCTGTCTGATTCCCTTACAGCTCGCGGCCAATTACTGGTATTCCGCGTACTTGATTGATCCAACCAGCCCACAAACAACTGGCTTACGAATTTTGCAATTCACATTGATCGCTCTGACCTTGCCGCATCTCATGGCCGCCTGGTTTTGTGGTGGACAATTGAAACATTTTTTGTGGCCGCTGGTGGCTCCCTTTTCATTGGCGATTTGGATCGTTCGGAAAACAATTGGGTCGCGTACCTTGCGACCGGTTTTACAGTGGTTCACTCGTTTGATTTCGCCGCATCTCCTTGAGGACATCGGCCAAGTCCAGCCATTGAAACGCTGGTTCTTGCCCGCCGTCGTGGTTACCCATTTGGCCAGAGGGGACCTGTGGACTTCTGCCAGCGATCGATTGTGGAATTTCGCGGCGACGATTCCGTTTAGAAGATTGTTCACGCTCGGCGCAGTCGGCTTTGTCGGCTCATTGATTTGGTTGTTCGTACCAACGTGCCTATTACTTGTGACGACAGCCGGTGCGACGGGTGCCAACATCATCGCCGGGGTCTTGGGTTCAATGCTGGCGACGATTGTCTTCGCCATCCTACTGCCATTGCAAACTCAATTTGCAGCGACGCGGCAATTCACCATGTTCTTCGATCTACGGCATGCTTGGGGCGGGGTTCGTCGCGCGCCAATTTGGCATGTCCTGGCAGTCCTCGTCACGTTGGTTTTGGCGTTGCCGTTATTCTTGGCTAAAATCGAAGAAATTCCACGTGAATTGTGGTGGTCCTTGAGTTTGCTGTACGTCGTTTCGGGCTGGCTGAGCCGGGTGGCGCTCGGCTTTGCCTATGGCCGTTCGTTGCGGCGCGAGAGACCGCGGGCCTGGTGGTGGGCGTTACCGGTAATCAGTCTGTTGCTACCGATTTCTTTTTCGTTTGTATTCATCATGTTCTTCACGCGCTACCTGAGTTGGGATGGTGCGTGGAGCGTCATTGAGAATCCAGTGTTCTTGCTCCCGGCTCCGTTTTGGTTGTAGATACAGAACGCCGTAGAAGCCGGTGGAAGTAGACGTGGATCTTAGTGGACTACTCTTTTGAGTCGTCTTCGGATTTCGGTTTGGTGAAGAACTGTGCCAGATCGGAGAAAGAACGCATTGGCTTTTTGCCTTCGATCATTTCCTTGGTAATCGGCACTACCGGTTTGGGTTTGGGTGAGCGCTCGAAAACCTTTGGACCATCGGATTTGGAACGGTGGCCTTGATTCTGGTAACGAGGTCGTTCGAAACGTCCGGGTTTTCGCTCCCGTTGGCCTGTTTGACGTTGCCCGGATTGAGGCTGGCCGGATTGTTGTC